>JAHKKQ010000096.1 GCA_020027805.1 Candidatus Dadabacteria bacterium | reverse complement strand
CCGGCGCATGATCTCGATCCACCCGTGAATGCAGGCCTCGTTTACCTCTCTATACTCTTCGGTATCGGCAAACGGCTCATAGTCGTATTTTTCCTTAATCTCGTCCATTATCAACCTCTGTATCAACTATCACCCCATATTTATTTAGTTATAAAGCCAAAAACGGAGTATAACATAATTACAGGTAAAAACAAAACGCACGGGGCCCGGATACGCCTTAATTATACACCCCTTTTGTCCCCCCAGATTAGTTTGTGAAGCTGAGGAAGTACCCGGACACGCTCAAGATTATCGCCTATTACCCTCTCCGGCAGCCAGCCGAGCCCCTGCCCGCCGGCAGGCTGGAAAATTATGTTCGCCGTTATCGCATACTTCGACAGAATTTGCTTTGCGTACTCATAATCCGCTTCGTCCGCTATGACGAATTTCAGCTGGTCCTGGGGGCGGAGCTTCTGAAAGAGCCCGAAGTCCATTTTCTCCTGCATACCCGAGCCCGGACATTTGCAGTCCATGCTTATTATGCAGTTCTCAGTCCAGAACACGGGCGGCGGCAATTTGTGGCCGCTCGTCTCGAGCACTACCCTATAACCATCTTCTATCAGATATTCCGTCAATTCCCCGGCTTCGTCCTTCTGAATCAGGGGCTCGCCTCCTGTAATGCATACCCTTCCGCACCCGAACCCGTCTATTACTGCCAGGACTTCGCCGACCGTCATTTTTTTGAAGTCCCTCCCCTCGACCGCATACATCGTATCGCACCAGGAGCACCTGAGGTCGCAGGCAAAGAGTCTGACAAAGACGGTGGGGAGACCGATTTGCACCCCCTCGCCCTGAATGGAATAGAAGATTTCGCTGATGTTCATCTTTCGTACCCGGTCGGGTCGGGCACCCCCGCATCGATAAATGCCCTCTTTCTCTCCCTGCAGGAGCTGCATACCCCGCAGTGCGCGTCCCCGCCCTTGTAACAGCTCCAGGTCTCACCGAACGGAACCCCCAGTCGGGCGCCCAGCATGACGATATCAGCCTTATCCATGAAGACGAACGGCGCAAGGATGTTGAGGTCGGGGTTGGCCGTAGCCAGCCGTTCGGAGGTCTGAAATGATTCCACGAACTCCTCCCTGCAGTCAGGATAGACGCCCCTGTCGGAATTATGAGCGCCGAAAAACACGTAATCCGAGCCCATGCTCACGGCGCGTCCGACGGCGATAGAGAGGAAAATCGCGTTCCTGTTAGGGACTATGGTGGTTTTAAGCGTATCGTAGTGCTCCGCAGTCTCGGGAACATCCGGTATATCGATATTCGCGTCGGTCAGGGCCGAGCCCGAGAGTATCTCACCGAGCGGGGAAAGGTCGATAACCTTGTGCGGGGCGTTCACCCCGCCCGCGACCCTGCGCGCGGAATCTACTTCCCTTCCGTGCTTCTGCCCGTATATAAAGGTAAGACATTCGGCTTCGTATCCTTTTCTCAGGGAATCATAGAGTAGAGTCGTGCTGTCGATACCCCCTGACAATATGATGACCGCGGTCTTTTTCATCTTGTAAATTTTATATAGTATATCGGAATAAGGAAATCCCTGAAACCGGATCGACGATTGTCAGACAGGCCTTGCCGAACGAAATTTTTTACCCGAAATGCTGTAAACACGCTCATTTGCATAGAATCGAGTTTTATTTATTATTATTAGGTTGTAGTCAGAGCTGCCGGGAAAATAAGGTCAGGGATAAAGGCCCCGAATCCGCCATATGAAAGATAGAATAAAGCTCACTGAAAATTTATTTGAAGAGTTTCCTGAGGTGACGGCCGCCGAGTGGAAAGCCGAGATCGTTAAAGACCTGAACGGCGGGGATATAGAGAAGCTCGACTGGAAGCCGTACGAGGGCTTCACGGTCAGCCCTTTCTATACGGAAGGCGACTTGAACGGGATCGGATACTTAACCGAGCAGACTCCGGGCGAATTCCCGTACGCGAGGGGCAATGAGACAAAGAGCAACGATTGGAAGATCAATGAACATATAACCTCGGGAAGCATAAAAGAGGCGAACAGGCTCGCTCTCAATAGTCTGGGAATGGGGGCTGAGTCCCTCACGTTCCTTTGCGAGGCGGGGCCCGGCTCTATATCGGGCATCCCCATACAGAGCGCCCGGGATATGACCCTATTATTGAAAGACATCCCCCTCGAAGACGTGCCGGTCCATTTCAGGTGCGGTCTCGGGGCATCCGGAATATTGTCGCTGTTAATTCTTGAAGCCGGGAGAAGGGGCATAGACAAGAAGAAACTAAGCGGCTCGGTAGACGCAGACCCGTTGAAATCACTTGCGACCTGGGGTTCGTTCCCGGCAGGCGAGCGCCGAGCGTTCGAAGAAATCGGATCGATGATCTCGTATTTGAACGTGAATATGCCTTCCTACGGAGCGCTCAATGTATCCGGGCATCACTTCCACGATTCGGGCGCTTCGGCCACGCAGGAGCTCGCCTTCACATTGGCGTCGGGGGTCGAATACATGGACCGCCTGACTAAAATGGATCTGACGGCTGACCGGATTGCCCCTCACATGAGATTCTCTTTCTCCATAGGCTCCAGCTATTTCATGGAGATCGCGAAGCTCCGCGCCGCGAGACTCTTGTGGGCGTACGTTGTCGAGGAGTACGGGGCCCGAAACGAGTCCTCGAAAAAAATTAGGATTGATACGAGGACTTCCTCGTGGAATAAGACAGTATTCGACCCGTACGTCAATATGCTGAGGGGCACTGTCGAGGCCATGGCCGCGGCGATAGGAGGGAGCGAGTCATTGAACGTGCTGCCATTCGACTCCAGTTACAAGAGGTCGGATGTATTTTCCCTCAGGATGGCAAGGAATACACAGCTCATACTCAAACATGAATCATACCTCGACCGTGTAATCGATCCGTCGGGGGGCTCCTATTATATCGAGAGGCTCACCGACTCGCTTGCGGATTCGGCATGGGAGCTGTTCAAGGCAGTAGAAGGTATGGGCGGATTGGCGGAAGCGCTCAAGACCGGCTTCGTACAGGACGAGATACAGAAGACGAGAAACGAAAGGGATAGCGACATCGCGTCCGGAAGAGCGATACTGCTCGGCACCAACCAGTACCCGAACCCGGACGAAAAGGGTCCGAAGAGAATAGACATGGGGGTTTCAGAAAAGCCGCTCCGGAGATCGGGAGAGAAAGAGATGCGCGGGAACGCGGGTTCCGGGGCTACAATGGAAGAACTCATAAGCTGCATGGCCGGGAAGAAGTCCCTCCTCGGAGACATTTTGCCCGATAAGCCGGCGAAGCCGGAGTTCGTAATAGCACTCCTCCGCCCTTACAGGGGAGCGGAGCCCTTTGAAGAGCTGCGGTTAGCGGCTCTGAAATACAGAAAGGAAAACGGCGTAACCCCCGCCGTCTTTTTACTGCCGGTCGGGAATCCATCGATGCGGAACGCGAGGGCCGCGTTCGCGGCGAATTTCTTCGGGTGCGCGGGATTCAGGATATCGGACAATACCGGCTTCGACTCAGCCCGGGACGGAGTGAAGGCAGCGCTCAAAAGCGGGACGAAGATCGTTGTCATCTGCAGCTCGGACAGGGAGTACCCGGAGCTCGCGCCCGGGATCTGCGGAATGCTGAGAGATAAAGACCCCGACATACGCATATTGATTGCCGGGAACCCCGGGGAACATATCGAAGCCTTGAAGGCATCAGGAATCGACGACTTCATACACGCCCGCTCGAACGCGCTCCGGATTCTGAGAAAGTATCAGGAGCTGTCGGGCATAAGGCAGCAGGGAGAGGAAGACTGAATTGAGGCCTGATTTTTCGAAGCTCGACTATAGAAAAAAAAGGGTTAAATCCGGAGCCGGGACGCTCTCCGCCGATTCGGAATGGATGACCCCCGAAGATATTTTGGTCCGTCCATCCTGCACCAAAGAGGAACTCCTCGGCATGGAGCACCTCCGCTACGCGGCGGGCCTGCCCCCTTACCTACGCGGCCCCTATCCGTCGATGTACCTGACGCGCCCCTGGACGATACGCCAGTACGCGGGGTTCTCGACGGCGGAGGAATCGAACGCATTTTACAGGCGGAACCTGGCGGCGGGACAGAAAGGGCTCTCCGTGGCCTTCGACCTCCCCACTCACAGGGGTTACGACTCCGACCACGAGAGGGTCATGGGAGACGTCGGAAAAGCGGGGGTCGCGATAGATTCCGTCCTCGACATGAAGATACTCTTCAACGATATACCCCTCGACGAGATATCGGTTTCGATGACGATGAACGGCGCCGTGCTCCCCGTAATGGCGTTTTATATTGTAACGGCCGAGGAGCAGGGCGTGGGCCCGGAGAATCTGAGCGGCACCATTCAGAACGATATCCTGAAAGAGTTCATGGTCAGGAACACCTACATCTACCCGCCCGACCCCTCGATGAGGATCGTCGCCGACATATTTAAATACACTGCCGGACACATGCCGAAATTCAATTCGATAAGCGTGAGCGGATATCACATGGAAGAGGCAGGGGCATCCTCGGACATAGAGCTCGCGTACACGCTCGCCGATGGGCTCGAATACGTGAGGACGGGGATAAACGCCGGCCTCGACATCGACGACTTCGCCCCGAGGATCTCGTTCTTCTGGGGCATCGGAATGAACCACTTTATGGAGATAGCAAAGATGCGGGCGGCGAGGATGATCTGGGCCAAGTTAATCAAAAGGTTCAACCCCGGGAACCCGAAATCGATGGCGCTCAGGACGCACTGCCAGACTTCCGGCTGGAGCCTGACCGAGCAGGACCCGTTTAACAACGCGGTGAGGACATGCGTCGAGGCCCTGGCCGCCGTCCTCGGCGGTACGCAGTCGCTCCATACGAACGCGCTCGACGAGGCTATAGCGCTCCCGACCGATTTTTCAGCGCGCATAGCGAGGAACACGCAGATTTACCTGGAGCAGGAAACGAATATATGCAAGTCTATTGACCCCTGGGCCGGCTCTTATTATGTTGAATACCTTACGGACAGGATCGCTCGCCGCTCCTGGGCGCTCATAGAGGAAGTGGAGAAGCTGGGCGGGATGGCGAAAGCCATCGAGACCGGCCTGCCCAAGATGAGGATTGAAGAGGCCGCCGCCAGGAAGCAGGCGAGGATAGACTCGGGCCAGGACACGATAGTCGGCGTCAATAAATACATTACGGACGAAGACGCGGGGATCGACATACTCGAGGTCGACAACACTGCCGTGAGGTCGGCACAGATAGAGCGCCTGAGGAAACTGAAGAAGGCGAGAAACAACGACGCCGTCGGGGCGGCTTTAGACGCGCTTACGAAATGCGCCGAGACGGGCGAGGGGAACCTGCTCGAGCTCAGCGTGGAAGCGGCACGCAAACGCGCGACCCTGGGCGAGATATCGCACGCGTGCGAGAAGGTGTTCGGACGGTATAAGGCCGTGATCCGTACTATTTCGGGGGTATATTCGGGAGAGATGTCGGAAGACACGGGGTTCAGGAAGGCGAGGGAGCTTGCGGACGAGTTCGCCGGGCTCGAAGGCAGGAGGCCCAGGATAATGGTCGCGAAGATGGGGCAGGACGGCCACGACAGGGGCGCCAAGATCATCGCCACGAGCTTCGCCGATATGGGATTCGACGTCGATATCGGAGCGCTGTTCCAAACACCCCTGGAAGCGGCGCGCCAGGCCGTCGAAAACGACGTACATATCGTAGGCATATCGAGCCTCGCAGCGGGTCATAAGACACTCGTCCCGGAGCTGATAAAGGAGTTAAAGGATATGGGGCGGGGAGATATAATGGTGGTAATTGGTGGAGTCATACCCAAACAGGATTACGAATTTCTCTACAAAGCAGGCGTCACGGCCGTTTTCGGGCCGGGCACCGTCATTTCAAAAGCGGCACAGGAAATACTCAAAATACTAATCGGCAACGTCAGGAATAAAGCCTGACCCCGCTCACGGGTTATGAAAATTGTCTCGCAAGAATAAACCCGCTCCCGGAGAGATAAAAGAGCGGTTCTAAAATAATGAAAGTGTCAGGGAAATTATCGGGGTATAGAGAAAGAGGCAGCCGAAGGAAGAATGAACCCTTTCTCCAAAGCCAGGGAGTTGCCGAGTATATAATTCGGGGAATGACTATGAAATTAAAACATGCTGTGGACATATTATCACTAACCTGAAAAAATAATAATATGGAAAACGCGCCTAAATTCGAGATCGACAGGATAACCCCCGAGGACCTGGACGGTATCGTTTCGATAGAGAACGTAAGCTTCCCCACTCCATGGCCGAGACGGGTCTTCGAGCGCGAATTAAAATCAGAGAGGTCTTATAACAGGGTTATCAGGTTCGGGGGAATGGTGGTCGGATATATCGTGACCTGGACGATATACGACGAAGTCCATGTCCTCAATATAGCTGTGCACCCGGACTTCAGGAACATGGGTCTCGGCGAGAGACTCCTCAGGGACTGCATCGGGCACTCCGCCCGGAGCGGCCTGAAATACGCGATACTCGAAGTCAGGATTTCGAATACCAGGGCCAGGAGCCTCTACGAGAAAATGGGTTTTAAAACTATCCATACGAGAAGGAAATATTATTCCGACACCGGGGAAGACGCTTACGTTATGATGTTTGAAATCAAGCCCGAATAGAGAATGCCCGGGGCTTCTCAGTTTTTCCTTTCCGCCACATAATCGGCAAGCATGCCGAGAGACTCCTTGCAGGCGCTCCCGGGCAGGGACGAGATCGCGCTCCTGGCTTTGTGTATGAATCTCTTCGCCACTACTTTGGTTTTTTCGACGCCTTCATACTTTTCGACGAGATCCCTTACAAAGCCGAGGTCGCCTTCGTTAATACCGTCCCTCCCGAGAAGAATATCTTTTACCTTCGTTCTCTCCTCACCCGAAGCCCGGTCGATCGAATAAAACAGCGGGAGGGTCATCTTGCCCTCGATCAGGTCCTGGCCGACCCCTTTCCCGAACTCCTTCTCGGAAGACGAGTAATCGAGCGCATCGTCCACGAGCTGGAAGGCCACCCCTATGTTGAACCCGTACTGCCCGACAGAGCGCTTTACAGCTTCATCGGCGCCGGCGAGTATGGCTCCCACGCTCCCGCAGCTTTCTATGAGCGATGCGGTCTTGTTTTCTATAATTCCGAAACACACTTCCTCGGAGACCTCCAGCATGCTACTGGCGCTCATGACCTCGAGCACCTGCCCCTCGGCGAGCTTCGCGGCGGCGTCGGTAACGGCCTTGATAAGCTCGAGATTGCCGCAGGACTGTATTAAGCCCAGGGCCTTGGCGAGCATAAAGTCGCCCACGAGCACCGTCGCTTTATTGCCCCAGACCACGTTCGAGGCGGTTTTCCCGCGCCTGAGCTTTGCCTCGTCCACCACGTCGTCGTGCAGCAGCGTGGCCGTATGAATGAACTCGAGCGCGGCGGCGGAATATATCCTCTCTTTCCCGTCCATAAGACCGCAGGCCCCGCTCGAAAGGAGAAGAACAGAAGGACGCAACCTCTTTCCGCCGCTCCCCAGCAGGTACTTGGAAATCTCGTAAACGAGAGGAACGGGGGATTTGATATTGGCCTCAAGCTCCCTTTCGACCTCTTCAAGCTCCGGATTTATAATGGAAAGGATATCGGAAAATTCCATCGCAGTTTAAGTTATCTGAACAGTTAATATAAGTCAAAGAGCCTAAAAGATGTGATATTTTGAGTAAATGTTATATTAACTAACATGTTATCCGAGGGTCGGTATTAACCGATGGTCCCGCTTACGCTGAGTGTTAGAAACTTTTTGAGCTACGGAGAAAATACCTCCACCCTCGATTTCAGGGACTTCAGCATCGCCTGTCTTTCGGGAAGGAACGGGCACGGTAAATCGGCGCTGATAGACGCCCTCACATGGGCGCTATGGGGCAAGTGCAGGGTCAAGAACAAGGAAGAGGTAATAAAAAGAGGGGCTTCCGAATCGCACGTCGAGCTGGAGTTCGAATCCGAAGGGAACAGGTACAGGATACTGAGGACCATATCGAAAAA
>JAHKKQ010000235.1 GCA_020027805.1 Candidatus Dadabacteria bacterium | reverse complement strand
GGGGAATAGTTGTAAGCAAGCGCGCAACTGGTCGCTCCTCCAATAGGAGCAATACAGGATCTGAACTACTGGCACGATGATGCCTGAACCAAAATAACAAAGGTGGGGGTGTACCTCTATCTTCCTGTCATTGCGAGGCTCCGAAGCCTTGCGCGAAGGAGCCGCGGCAATCTCTTCTTTTCCTTCCCGACATTACAGAATTTGCGGCGGGTGAGCACCCGCAGGCATACGGTTCCCCTCCCCCCCTTGCCAACCCTCCCGAACTTTTCTATCATATTCCCTGAATATATTCTCAGACACGCGGGGAGGCGCGGCATGAGCGACAATCAAACCTACACCGGGAGCTGTTTCTGCGGGGCGGTCGAGATCGAGATAACCGGCGAGCCTCTGACAATGGGCTACTGTCACTGCGAGTCCTGCCGCCACTGGTCGGCGAGTCCCGTAAACGCCTACACCATCTGGAGGCCGGACGCGTTCAAGGTCACGAGAGGCCCGGACAACATCGGCACGTACAACAAAACCGAGCTCAGCTACCGCAAGTGGTGCAAATCCTGCGGCGGCCATTTATATACCGAAATGCCCTCGCTCGGACTCATCGACGTATTCGCTTCCGTCATCCCCGGCCTGCCGTTCAAAGCCGCGAAACACGTGAACTATCAGGAGGCGGTGCTGCATATCAAAGACGGCCTGCCAAAGTTCAAGGATTTTCCCAAGGAATCCGGCGGCTCGGGCGAGCAAGTGCCCGAGTAGCGCGGAATCTGCCGGGCTGTCTTGGGACTCCATCACCTGATCCGGAATCTACACTCTTTCTGTCACCCTGAACACCGTCCTGAATTTATTTCAGGATCATTTCGGGGTCTCATTCTCTTTTCTGTCATTCCCGGCAGTATCCATCGGGAATCCGGTTTTTAAATCCCCCTGAATTTGGCTTAACAGTTGTGTCACTTCGATCAAGGGATTCTGTGCTGCTTCTCGACTCCGACCGATTCCTCACTTGCTCGAAATTGTTCCCCTTTTTCTAAGGGGGAAATCTTTTTATCTCTCCTCCGTCCCATACACCATGATCTCATCAAATCCACATTATATAAGGGTATAATTCTACGGAGGAGAAAACATGCCTATGAAATTAATCATACTCGCCCTGCTCGCTCTCATGATAATCGCCCCGCTTGCCGCCCCCCAATCCTACGCGCAGGACAAGACCCACGATTTCAGGAACACCCGCTGGGGCATGTCCCCCGCGCAGGTGAAGCTCACGGAGAACGGCACCCCGGTGAGCGAGACCGGGCTCCCGCCCTACGACCTCGCGATCTCTTACAGGGGGAAGTACGAAGGGCTCGACGCCGAGATCGGCTACCTGTTCACGAACGATAAACTGCTGCTCGGCGGATATGCCGTGACGAACAAGTACGAGGACCCGCGGCAGTACGTGAAGGATTACGAAAAAATAAAGGGCGCCCTTTCGGCGAAGTACGGTAATCCCGCGAGCGACGAAAAGGTATGGAGCGCGGGAGAGCAGGAAGCAGCGCCGGACGCTTACGGCAAGGCAGTCACCGAGGGCAGGCTCATATTCCAGACGGCCTGGCACACGCCGGAGACGGAAATATTCCTCACGCTCGAGGGCGGGAACGTGAACACCATACTTTCCGTGCTCTATTACAGCGTCAAATTCAACCCGCGCGTCGAGGAGCGGAAGCTAAAGCAGGAGCTCGAGAAGTTCTGACCCGCCCACACGCGCATTGTGTCTCTGCGGTCCTTCAGAATCTCCTCAGCTAAAATCAGCAGCTGCGGCAATTTCATATGTCAGCGACGACTCGCCGCCCCGTTCGTCCTGAGCCTGTCGAAGACCGCCCCTCACTCATTCGGCAGCTGCTTCAAGATCTCGGCGAGGTCGATCCAGACGTTCTCCCTTTTGATCATCGCGTCATCGGTAAACTCGATAACGTGAAGGAGCCGGAATTTAAGCGCTCGCCCCTTGCCCTCTATGCCGAAAGGACGCCCCGGCGCCCTGCCCTCCCAGACCGACTCGTCAACGAGAAAGCTGTCGCCGTAGAGGCGCTTGAGGCATGTGACCTTCCCCGCTTCGAGGTCGGCGAAGAGCCCCTCGTAAAACGCCCGCGCGTTCTCCCGCCCGTAAGTGGGCCCTGCGGGCGAGCCTACTATGTCGTGCACCACATCAGGGGCAAGCGTCCTCAGCACCCCTTCCACGTCGTCCCTCGATTCATAACCGAAATGCTCGTCTATCATCCTGTCCATCTGCTCACGTGTCAGCGCCATATGATTCCTCCAAATTTAATTTTAGACACAACTCTTGCCGGTAGAATAATATCCGATTACATAAAAAACGTCATGCGGATTTAATGTGTCATTGTGAGGAGCGAAGTGCAATCTCGTTTTCTCTTTCCCGACATTACAGAATTTGCGGCACACAATGTGTGCTCATATACGATTCTTCCGTAACTCCTCTGCTTTCGGCAGGGAACGAGTCCGCGCCGTTCACCCTTTATTTCTTTCCCTCCCCCATTATCAAGGGGGAACTGCTTCGAGCGAGCGAGAAGTAGGTCGCTTTCTCAACAGCGGCAACCTAGCCTATAATCTTCCGGCACGAC
>JAHKKQ010000234.1 GCA_020027805.1 Candidatus Dadabacteria bacterium | reverse complement strand
CCCATTTTCAGGATGCCGAACCACGTAATCACGTAATCGTCCGAATTCGGCATATATACCGCGACCTTCTCGCCTTTCTTTATACCGAGTCTGAGGAGCCCGTTGGCGATCTTGTTCGCCAGCTGGTTTGTCTTGAAATAACTGAGAGGCTTCCTGTACCCGAACTGGAGGAACGGTTTCGTTCCCAGCTTCTTTGCCTGCTGCTTGAGTATCCTGGGAAGCACCCAGCCGCTCTTATCCTGACCCGCGTACCACTCCACATTGAACTTGCCGTTCTCCCGCCTGTAGGTGACGGGATGCATGAGGTCGCGGCCCTTCTTCCGCTTGGGTTTGGCTGCCATTCTTATATCCCCTCTCGAGCGGTCTCGAACAAATGGCTTTTTAATTTTTAACAGAGACCGGTTTCATTTTCTACTTTATTTTTTTATGGTGAAAAGTCAAGTCCTTCAAACGGTACAGCCCCATGAGCATCTCAGGCAAACAAATCGGAAACGGGGAGTGATGGATCAGGAGACACCGGCGTCGCCGGGAGGCTCCGCTTCCTCGGCTGAAGCCCTCTTCTTGCCGAACATCCACGCCACGAGAATACTGAGCTCGTAGAAAACTATTATAGGGACGAACATGAACATAAAGGATATCGCGTCCGTCGTGGGCGTGAGTACGGCGGCAACGACCGCACTCACGAGGATAGCGTACTTCCTCCGTTTTCTGAGCCACGCGCTGTCAACAATCCCGATCCTAGCTAAAACGAATATCACGAGAGGGAATTCGAAAATAAGCCCGAAGCCCAGGATAAGGGCCATAAAGAAGGAAAGGGCCTGACTTATCGAGGGGAACGCCTTTACGTACTCGGACGAATAGTCGGTGAGGAGGAATTGGAATGCCTTGGGCGCCGCGATGAAATAGCAAAAGGAGGCTCCGAAGACAAAAAACAGAGTCCCGAAAAAGATAAAAGGAATTATTATCTGCCTTTCATGCTTGTATAGACCGGGCGCGATGAATTTCCAGGCTTGATAGAGGATAAACGGCACTGCGGCTGCAATCGCCGCAAAAATGGAGACTTTGAGATAAGTCATGAACCCCTCGGCGGGCATGGTGAATATAAGGGTGCTCCCCTCAGGCAGGTTATCCCTGATAGGTTTCATAAGGAAATCGAATAACCAATTCGAAAAATAGTAAGCAGGAATGAAAAAAATGACAATTGCCAGAAGCGACCAGAGTATCCTCCGCCTCAATTCTCCAAGGTGTTCAAGGAACGACATTTTGGATTCTTCCATAGATGGGGCAAAAGATTAACCAAATAGCGGAGCGTTCTCAAATAATGCCGTCCCGCATGTATGCTGACATCGTCCATCCGGCGGTAATTCCCCCGGCGCTCCGCTGTCAGACGCCTCCAGGCGGGTAACCCGTGTAATTGACAACAAATCATGGCTCGCATATATTGTTATCCCGTTAAAATCATCCCTTGTACAGCTCTCGGAGGAAGAATTGAAAGTACTGATTACAGACGGTATGACCAAGGAAGGACTGACCATTCTGGAATCCGCGGAAGGTCTCGACCTGGACGTCAGAAAGAGCACGCCTAAGGAAGAATTGGCGGGAATCATAGGCGGTTACGACGCTATCATAATAAGGAGCGCAACCAAGCTCACTGCGGATTTGATAGAAGCCGGAAAGAACCTGAGGGTAATAGGCAGGGCGGGGATAGGCGTCGACAACGTTGACGTCGAAGCGGCGACGAAGAAAGGAATCGTCGTAATGAACACCCCCGAGGCAAACGCAATCACCACGGCCGAGCACACGATTACCCTGATGCTCTCCCTCGCGAGACAAATACCTCAGGCGCACGCGTCGCTCAAGTCGGGCAAATGGGAAAGGAATAAATTCAAGGGGATAGAAATCTACGGCAAGACGCTCGGATGCATAGGGCTTGGCAATATAGGCAAGCTCGTCGCGGAGAGGGCGATCGGATTGAAGATGAACGTAATCGCCTATGATCCGTTCCTATCAAAGGAAGCGGCCGAGAGAGCAGGCGTGGAGCTTGTAACGCTCGACGATCTTCTAAAGAAGTCCGATATCATAACGATACACACCCCCCTTAACTCTGAAACGAAGAACCTTATCAATAAAGACACCCTCGAAAAAACGAAAAAGGGATTGGTCCTGATAAACTGTGCGCGCGGAGGGGTGATAAACGAAAAAGACATCTCCGAGGCGATAAAATCAGGCAGGGTCGCGGGGGCGGCCTTTGATGTTTTTATAAACGAGCCCCCCGAAGAGGGGAACCCTCTTCTCGCGCTCGATGATAACGTGGTATTCACCCCTCACCTGGGGGCATCCACGGAAGAGGCGCAGACCAAGGTCGGGGTAGCGATCGCAGACCAGATAGTGGATTTCCTTAATAACGGGGTGGTCAAAAACGCTGTGAACATGCCTTCCGTGAGTCTCGAAGTGCTAAAGACCATGAAGCCGTACCTCAACCTCGCGGAGAAACTGGGGAGCCTGCAGGGCCAGCTGTGCAAGGGCGGGGTTAAGGAAATACACATAGAATACGACGGAGAGGTCTCGGAGCTCGATACCCCGCCCATAACCGTGGCGGCGCTCAAGGGGTTC
>JAHKKQ010000233.1 GCA_020027805.1 Candidatus Dadabacteria bacterium | reverse complement strand
GCGTTTATATTTACCGTGCTGTCGGCGATATACATATCCCTTGCAACATCGCATGAAGCCGAAATCGAATAGGATTCGGGCAAAAATTGAAAAACAAATGACCTACTATACAAAAGGAGGTAAAAAATGAAAACAGCACTTTCGATTCTCTCGATATTCGGGGTAGCTATACTCGCTGCTTTTATTCCGGATGCGGCTTTCGCACAGGAAGGGAGCGGCGGAGAGCTCACCAAGCTCGGACTCGCTCTCGGCGCGGGATTGGGAATAGGGATCGCGGCCGGTGTCGCGGGATTGGGTCAGGGACGCGCGACCGCGGCTGCATTGAGCGGTATCGCGAGAAACCCGGGCGCAAGCTCGAAGATTCTCACGCCGATGATTATCGGTCTTGCTCTGATCGAGTCTCTCGTTATTTATGCTCTTCTCATAGCATTCCTGCTGCAGGGAAAAATATAATCCACGTGCGGGTGGCCGACGTCGGCCACCCGCATTCGATTATTTGATATATTCGTCTCCCGGTATTACCCTTCAACTATGAAGAAAGCCGTATCATGCCTTCTTATCGCCTTTGTCTTATTCGGTTGTGGCAAGACGACCGGTTTGGTGCAGACTGAAGACCAGGAGTCCCTCGCGAAATCGAGCGATCTCTACTACAATCTGATAATGTGGAAGTACTATGAGAAGGCGTCGCAGTTCGTGGACCCCGATAAGTACAAGGAGTTCGAAGCCTTCGTGTATGCGAACCAGAAAGACCTGAACATAACGGGTTATGAGATAAAGGAAATGGTTTACATAACCGAAAACGAACCTGGGGCAAGTCCGGAGGAAAAGGTAAAGGAAACGGGTGAGTGCGAGATAAGGGTCCTCTTTACTTACTATAAATATCCATCCGTTTCGGAGAAGAGTGTAATGGTTGAGGACACCTGGATACAAAAAGGGAACTTCTGGTATATCTCTTCTGATTTTGACGAAGGGTCTTTCAAATAATCCGCAATGGATCTAACCGGCGTTTTTGCCGATCGGGTATTTCCTCGAAACGAGCTCCAGGGCTTCGCTCCTGCTTGTTATCTCCCCTTCGAGCTGGGCTTCTTCGACGAAGTGCAAAATCTCGGTAAAGATCGGGCCGGGCTTGTATCCCACTTCAATAAGCTCCTTACCGCCAATTAGCGGCTCGGGTTTTATCTCCTCGTCTTTGAGCTCTTCGAATTTTTTCATGACGAAGTCGTAAGCCTCGGTAGAGCCGTGGCTCGCGAGACAGTCCGCCAGGTGGAGGACCATATGTTCATCGAAATCCGGCATCCCGATAAACCTCTTTAGCGTGCTCTTTTTCATATAGAAGACGTCTTTAAACTTCAGATGGTCCCGCACGAGCTCGTAGATGATTTCGATCTGTTTGTTGGAGAATTTGAGCCGCCTGCATATCTCCCGGGACATGTCGGCCCCGAGCTTGTCGTGGCCGTTAAACCTTATCCTGTCCGAGACGGAGAATGTCGGGGGTTTCCCGACGTCGTGGAGGAGGCCTCCCATAGCCAGCTCCGGTGAGGCGAGACCCCCGGTGTTCTCGTATATTTTATCGAGCACGAGGCACGTATGGGTGAATACGTCTCCCTCCGGGTGGAATTCCGGGGGCTGTTCCACCCCGTGCATAATATCCACTTCCGGAAGGATGTAACGGAGCAAGCCCGACTCCCGGAGCAGCTTGAGCCCGTCTCCCGGGTTCCTCTGTGTAATGATCTTTACGAGCTCGTCCCTTATCCTTTCGGCGCTGACCAGATTGATTCGGGGCGCGAGTTCCTTCAGGGCGCCGTATGTGTCCCTCTCGATCGCGAACCCGTACCGGGATGCGAACCTAACCGCCCTCATGAGCCTGAGCTTGTCTTCGCTGAATCTATCAAGCGGCACGCCTATGGTTCTGATTATCCCGCCCCTGATATCGTCCAACCCGCCCGCATAGTCGATAGCCTCTTCCCCGATCGGGTCATAGAGCATCCCGTTTATCGTGAAGTCCCTCCTGAGCACGTCTTCCTCTTCCTCCGTGCTGTAGGTGACGTAGTCCGGGTGGCGGCTGTCCGAGTAACCCTCGTCTTTTCTGAAGGTGGCGACCTCGAACCTGTAATGCCCTATCAGGACGAGGATAACGCCGAAGCTCACTCCGACGGGTATCGTATGCGAAAAAATGTTCGAAACCTCTTCGGGGGTTGCGCTCGTCGTAATATCGTATTCCCTGGGCGGGATATTCATAAGCATATCCCTGGTGCATCCTCCGACGCAGAAAGCCTTGTATCCCGAATTCCTCAGCTGTGTGACCAGGTGCCTGGCTACGTCGAAGAGCTCGCTCTCGAACGGTTTGATTTTTATAACTTTCTTCATAGTTTTAAACTGACAATTTTATAGTATATTTTACACTCTGTCCTGACGAGGATATTTTAACGCCGATCACGGTAAATATTAATGAGCGAAAAGACTATACCAGAACTTCTGCAAAATCGAGTAAAGGAGCACGGGACCAGGCTCCTCTATCAGCGGCGGGACGGGTGGAGCTGGAAACAAATTACCTGGCTCGACTTCGACCGTAAAGTGAAGAATATAGCGGCTTTCCTTCACGACCTGGGGTTCGGCAGGGGGGA
>JAHKKQ010000002.1 GCA_020027805.1 Candidatus Dadabacteria bacterium | reverse complement strand
GTGAACTCGTCAGGGACGTAAGAGGCAAAGGGCTGATACTCGGTATCGAATTTATAAGCGCAGAGACTGCAAAGGATGCGGTCGGGAAGTGCTCGAACAGCGGGCTCCTCACCTTACTCACCGAGCAGAAGGTAATGAGGATACTACCGCCGCTTATCGTGAAAAAGAACGAGATCGACCATGCGCTCAAAATAATCCGCAGATCGCTGAAAGAGGTAACCGTTGCCTAGACACTTCCTCAGGATATCCGATCTCACAAAGAAGGAGCTCGAATCCCTTTTCAAAAGAGCCGCGAAGCTTAAAGCCGAAAAAAAATCCGGCAGGACGCGCCCCTCTCTCAACGGTAAATCGATCGGGCTCGTTTTTGAAAAGCTCTCGACGAGGACGCGGGTTTCATTCGAAGTGGCGATAAACGACCTCGGCGCAAACTCCCTCTATCTGAATCCGAACGATATGCAGCTCGGCAGGGGAGAAACGATCTCCGACACGTCTAAAATCCTTTCCTCCTACCTGGACGGCGTAATCCTGAGGACGTATGAACAGGAGAGGCTCGAAGAGTTCGCAAGGTCGGCGGGCGTGCCAGTTATAAACGCGCTCACGGATCTAGAGCACCCCACGCAGATAGTGTCGGACCTGTTTACGATCAAAGAAATGGGCCTGGACCCCGGGAAAATGAAATTCGCCTATATAGGCGATGGGAACAACGTAGCCAACTCGTTTATGGGAGCAGCCGCGATTCTCGGCTTCCGGCTCTCGATCGCGACACCGAGAGGCTACGAACCCGACCCCAAGGCGCTCTCCGTAAAGGGGCCCCCCGGTAAGGCGGACATCGAGATCCTGAACGATCCGGCAAAAGCCGCGGCCGGCGCGGACGTATTATATACGGACGTCTGGGTCAGCATGGGACAGGAAAAAGACGCGGCGAAGAGGAAAAAAATCTTCAGGCCTTACCAGATAAATGGTGAGCTTCTCTCTCGCGCCAAAAAGGGGGTGTTCGTGATGCACTGCCTCCCGGCGCACAGGGGAGAGGAGATTACGAACGAAGTAGCAGACGGACCCAATTCGATAATATTCGAGCAGGCCGAAAACAAGCTGCACACAGGCAAAGCCATCCTGGAAATGTTCATGAAAGGCTGAGGCTTTCGGGACTCGGGCCCCGGCCAAGCGCCCTCGTTCCCGGCGAGCCGGGAAGGGATTAATAATCCCCGTCTATATTGACCGTCGGATCGTATTCAATATTGAAAACCCTTCTTATGGGATCGGTATTGAACACCCAGTAGGTACCCTTAACGAATACGCTCGTTATAGCGAGAGGCGGTCTCAACGCCAGGCTTGTCAGCTTAAACGGGTGGAGCGCATCGCCCGGGTTGTATTTGTAATCCGTTATCTGCGGCGCCTGCGCCAGGGCGTTCGAAGCGAAAAGCATGAAACCCACTATCAAGGCTGCGAAATATTTCATGTCCATCTCCCCTTTAAAGTAAAGTGTGAACTTCTATAGACAAATTATAAGACCCGTCCCCGAAATAGTCAATGCAGTCAAATTCGCTTTATCAACCGGTTAAATTACATACTTAAAGCGCAAATTTAGACTGTATCATATAATCAGCAATATCGGCCCTTATAAAAAATGATTTTTATTCGACGGTGCTGGTATAATAACGAAGATCACTTGAAAATGAATCGTAAAATTTATAGAATAGTATTTTCCGAGGTCGGATAGCCAATGAGAAGGGGTGAAAAGGTTTACTATGTCAAGGACTTCATACAGACCGTCCCTCTTCCCTCACCCAAAAAGATATACAACGAGCTGGAGAAGCTCGGGTACAGGGGACAGCCGCTTGCGAGGAAGGCAGTATCCCTCGCCTCGTATAGGCATGTGAAGAGGCTAAAGCTCCTCCACTCTAAGAACACCCCGAGAGCCAATCTGCCCCCCAGGCCGAATTCGATTCTGATGGGTCCGACCGGGTGCGGTAAAACCTACCTCATCGAGCTCCTTTTCGGGGAGATTTTCAAGCTCCCCTTCGTTATCATAGACATGACAAAATTCACCGAGTCGGGCTATGTCGGGGACGACGTGGTAAACATACTCGTCCAGCTCGTATACGCGGCCAACGAGAGCATAGACATCGCCGAATGCGGCGTAGTCGTGCTCGACGAGTTCGACAAGATAGCGGGCGCATACAGCAGCGCCAGGTTCGCCGGCCAGGGCACGACGAAAGACGTCTCGGGATACGGTGTGCAGAGAGAGCTCCTGAAAATCCTCGAAGGCACAGACGTCCAGATACCGCTTGATTTCGGGTTTTCGAGCCGGGGGCCGAGGGCGCTCATATCCACGCGGGACATAACGTTCTTCGCGGTGGGGGCTTTCTCGGGCATAAGGAACCTGTACGAAAGAAAAGGAGTCGGTTTTATGCAGACACTCGAGGAGCACTCGGGTGACGAGGATTCGATCGCCTATCACCTCACGGAAGAGGAAGCGGACGATATCACCAAGTTCCATATGTTCGGATTCCTCCCCGAGCTGATCTCGAGATACAACAGGATCGTCCCGTTTGCCCCCCTCCACAGGAGCACGCTCAAGGAGATCATTCACATCAAGATACAAAACTACCAGAGGGAATTCGAGGAAGAGGGGTTCAAGCTTCACATAGAACCGAAGGTCATAGATTTCATTATCGAGGAGGCGCTCAAGAGGCAGACGGGCGCGAGGGGCCTCGACGTCATCATATCTAAATACCTGGAAGACGTCGCTTTCGAGACGTTCGGCAAGAGCGAGGAAGGGGAAGTCGTGCTTACTCTCGATTCAGGCGGGGTTTCTCACATAGTCAAGAGACGCGCATGAAGATATCGATAGTAAGCCTCGGCTGCTCAAAAAACCTCGTAGACAGCGAGATCATCACGGGAGCGCTCGAAAGCGCGGGACACGAGATCTCGTCCGAAGAGAACGCGGAAGTAATAATCGTAAACACATGCGGCTTCATCGGCGACGCGAAGAAGGAATCAGTCGATACCATCCTCGAGCTCTCGAAGAGGAAGGAAGAGGGGAGCTGCCGTAAATTAATCGTGACCGGCTGCCTCGTCGAAAGGTATGCCGGCGTACTGAGCCGCGAACTCCCCGAAGTGGACGCGTTCTGGGGCACGGGAAACCTCCTTAGAATCAACGAGGCATTAAACGACATCCAGCCGGACAGGATATACAGAAACCCTCCCGGAACACTCTACGACCCCGACACCCCGAGGGTGCTCCTCACACCGGCACACTATGCGTACGTGAAGGTGTCCGAAGGCTGTTCGAGGACATGCTCGTTCTGCATAATCCCGAAGATGAGGGGGATTATGAAAAGCAGGCCCGTCGAATCGATTGCCGGGGAGGCCGGCCGGCTGGCAGAAAGAGGGGTCAGGGAAATAAACCTCATAGCCCAGGACATGACGAGCTACGGAAGGGACATCGGGACTAACCTCGAGAACATGCTGAGGGCCCTCGTCAGAGTCGACGACATAAAATGGATAAGGATCCATTACTGTTACCCGTGGGGACTTACGGACTCACTCATAGGACTCATCGCGGACGAAGAAAAGATCCTCCCTTATATCGACATGCCGCTTCAGCATATCAATGACCGGATTCTCGGTCTCATGGACAGGAAAACCCCCGCTAAAAGGATAAGGGACATCATTCACAGACTGAGGAGCCGTATAGAGAACGTGACGCTCCGGACGACTTTCATAGTGGGGTTCCCCGGAGAAACTGAAGAGGAATTCGAAGAGCTAGTCGAATTCGTCGGGGAAACGGGTTTCGACAGGGCGGGTGCGTTCAAATACTCTCAGGAAGAAGGCACTCCCGCGGGCGTAATGAGAGGTCAGATACCCGACGAGATTAAAGAGGAAAGATATGAAAGGCTCATGGCGGTACAATCGGAAGCCTCTCTTAGAAAGAATGAATCCCTCATAGGCTCCATACACGAAGGATTCATAGAGGGGAGAGAGAACGGGAACTATATCGCGAGAATACCCTCGCAGGCCCCCGAAGTGGACGGAGTCACATATATCGAACGAAAGAAGATTTTGAAAACCGGCGACCTTGTTAAAATACAAATTACGGACGCGGATATTTACGACCTTTACGGGGAAGTTATCCCCCAATAAAAACCCGCATAATCACTGCGCGGCTTCATTCCGGGAGAACATCTGCCTTATGCCGTAGGTCGTAGTCCTCTCGGCCGGTATCCTGCCTATCTCCCATGTGAGGCGCCTGAACTCCTCGGGCGGGAAGTACTGCCCGTAGCTCGCCCCAGCCGAGCGGGATATCTGCTCTTCCATGAGCGTACCGCCGAAATCGTTCGCGCCCGCCGTGAGTGAGAACTGGGCGAATTCGGGGCCCTGCTTGACCCACGAGACCTGAATGTTGTTTATCCACCCGCGGAGCATAAGCCTCGAGACGCCGTACATCTTGAGCTGGTTGAGATCGCCCGGCCCCTCCTGCACCTTGCCCTTCGAGTGCCTGTAGAGACGCGTGTTCCAGGGTATGAACCTGAGCGGGACAAACTCTGTGAAGCCGCCTGTCTCTTTCTGTATGTCGCGCAGGATCCCTATGTGCTCGGCCCAGTGGTGAGGCTTGTCCACGTGACCGTACATTATCGTGGACGTGGTACGCATGCCCGCCTTGTGCGCTTTCTTCACTATCCTTATCCACGCCTCGGTGGGCATCTTCCTGGGGGCTATTATCTTCCTTACCTCTTCGACGAGTATCTCGGCCGCGGTCCCGGGAAACGTGTTGTGGCCGACGTCTTTCAGCCTCTCGATGAACACCTCTTCGCTTATTCCCAACGTCTCGGCGCCGTAGTATATCTCGAACGGCGAGAAGGCGTGCGTGTGCATTTCGGGCACGGCCCTTTTCACGGCTTTGATAAGCTCTATATAAAAATTCCCGTCTATATCGGGGTGCATCCCGCCCTGCATGCAGACCTCTGTAGCCCCTATATCCCAGGCCTCTTTCACCTTATCCGCAATCTCGTCCATGGACAGGAAATACGCCCTCTCGTCACCCTCGGGGGCCATGAAATTGCAGAATCCGCAGTACGTGTTGCAAATATTCGTGAAGTTGATATTCCTGTTTACTACATAAGTCACGACGTCTCCGACGTCCTCCTTCCTTATCTCGTCCGCGGTTATGGCGAGTGCGGATAGCTCGTCGGGGTCCGTAATATTAAAAAGCTCCTCCGCTTCCCCAACGGAGACCTCCTCCCCGGAAAGCGCCTTGCCCAGGATCCTGCCTGTCGTGCCGTTGACCTTTCCCAATGTGCCGTCCAGTCCCAGGCTCCTGTTTTCTTCAATCCGTTCGACAGTCTCTTTAATATGTTCCATTGTGTACCTCCTCGGAAAGGACGTATCCCTGCTCGTCCACGGCATCCTTTACCAGCCTGAGCAGATCGTCGTTTATGTATTTACGGCCTATGAATTCCGGGTATACGGGTAGTCTCTCCCTGAGTGTAAAACCCATATCCTCTATAATATTTCGCATTCTTTCGAGCTTCGGCCACGGGGCTTCCGGGTTGACGTAATCTATCGTAATCGGGGACACGCCCCCCAGGTCGTTTACGCCCGCGTGGACGAACAGCGGATAAGTATCGGGATTGAGGTTCGGCGGAATCTGTATGTTCATCCCCTCGCCGAATATGAGCCTCGAGATCGCCACTATCTTAAGCATGTCGATGAAATCGGGCGGCGGGTACTTCTCCATGGTTATCCCCCGCTTCGGGCTGAAATTCTGAATGATTATTTCCTGAATATGACCGAACGCGTCGTTGAGCTCTTTTAACGCGTAAAGTGAGTCTATCCTCTCCTCCCACGTCTCACCGATGCCGACGAGTATCCCCGAGGTCCATGGAATCTGAAGCTCCCCCGCCCACTCCATTGTCTTCATCCTGTGCCCGGGCACTTTATCGGGGCATCCGTGATGAGCCTCACCCTTTTTGAGTAGCCTCGGGCTTATGTTCTCGAGCATCAGGCCCATGCTCGGATTCGATTCCCTGAATGCAGTAAGCTCGTCCCTTGTGGCGAGACCGAGGTTAGTGTGAGGGAATATGCGCTCCCTCAAGCCCGCCTCTCCCATAGCGATGAGGTATTCGGCCGTGCTCTTATATCCGAGCTTGCCAAGGGCTTCCCGGTACACGGGGTAAAGGAGCTCGGGTTTGTCTCCGGTCACGAAGAGGAGCTCGGTGCAGCCGAGCTCAGCCCCCTTCTTCGCCATCTCCACGACCTCTTCGGGCATGAGAAAAAGCGGGCCCTCTCCGGGCTCGTATTTGAATGTACAGTATCCGCAGCGGTTACGGCAAATCTGTGTGAGGGGAACGAAAACGTTCCTCGAGAACGTAAGCGTCTTCCCCTTCCCCTTGTCTCTTATTCTTGAGGCTGACCGGAGAAGGAACGGCAGTTCTTCCTTCCGCAGCTTTGAGAGCGAGATCGCGTCTTCGCGTAGGAGGGGCTCCCCGTTTGCAGCCCTAGATAGAATCTCCTGTAATTGAGGCGATTCCGCCCCGACCGGCCCGGATACTCCGGCCGGCATGGCGAACACGTATTCAGCCGGCGCAATGCCGGAACAGCAATCCGATTTTTTATCAAGTGATGCCATGTTTATCCCAAGTATATAATTAAACCAGATATTTAATCAGATGAAAGTCTTGACCCAACAATAATTGTAACGGATATCACCCCTGATTAACCTGTTAATCATCGCATAAACGGGTAAAACTTGTCAAGGAGAACCGGCCGGCGGTTATATTTCGGAGAGCACGGCTGAGGCGAGTTTAGCCGCCCTGGAATGATCGGACATCAGGGTGTCGAGCACGACGGGTTTGATCCCCATATCGCTGATTATTTCGGCCTCCCGGGCGTCTTCCGTGTCGATAACCATGACGTCGAGAAAATCCCTATAGAACCTGGCAACCCCCGCAGAAGACACCTCGAGCCCGAGTCCCCTCATCAGCTTGTCCGCAGGACCCTTCAGCGGCACCCCGCCTATAAGCGGGCTTATTGCGATAATCCTCGCGCCCGCGGCCCTGAGCGCTTTACCTATGCCCTTTACATTGAGTATCGGCCCTATGCTTATTATGGGGTTGCTGGGGCAAAGAATAATCACCCTGGCAAGCTTTATCGCTTCTATTACGCCCGGAGCGGGCACGGCCCTTTCAATATTCCTGAAAACCACCTTCAGCACGTCCGGCTTCATCTTCCGTTTAACAAAATATTCCTGGAAGTGCATTTCCCCTTCGTCGGTTACGATCCATGTCTCAACGTCCTCATCCGTCATTGGAAGGACCGTGATGCCCTCTTTTAAACCGAAGGCCCTGGCTAGCTCCGATGTGACCTGAGAGGCAGTGAACCCCTCCTGCCTCAATCGCGTCCTGTATAGATGGGTGGCGAAATCGATATCCCCGATATTGAACCAGGTTTCGGAGCCGAATCTCGAAAGTGCTGAAAGGCAGTCGAAGGTATCGCCCCTTACCCCCCACCCCTTGTTAGTATCTATCATGCCCGAAAGCCTGTATATTATTGTATCGAGATCGGGAGAGATCCTGAGACCGTGTAAAATGATGTCGTCACCGGTATTTACGACAACCGACAGACTCTCCCCGCCGATTACTTCAGATAGCCCTTCCAGGAATTTAGCGGCGCCTACGCCTCCGCCTAAAGCAGTTATCATTGGGATATACCTTCGAGAAAAGAGAAAATGAAAAACAGATTCTTTATTTTTAACAACTCCGGTCTTAAGAAGGGCTTAAGAATATTTGAGCGTGCCGGGACTGTCAAGTTGATCCAAAACCCTTCCGCCCGGATTAAGAGAGCGGAGAACAGGGCTATCGTTTATTCTGCCCGGTTTGAAACCCGAATATGGCTCACCCGGAACCCGGCTTGTTGAAACTGAAGAGGAAGTGATATAGATTTTTATAAGAATTCAGCATCAAAGGGGAATATAAGCAAATGAGTCTCAATTTCATTCGTAACAGACACAGCTGGTTTATCAGAGGGATTTTGATCCTGATCGCCGTCGCATTCATTATAGGCATCGGATACAATCTCAGTGATTTCGGCGCTATCACCCAGGTCCCGAACAGGACAGCCGCGAAGGTCAACGGGGAGGATGTCAGCCTCGTCAATTTCTATCTGATGAGGGACAGCCTGAAGACACAGTTCGGCCAGGGAGGCGAAATACCCGAGGAATATCTTAATCAGATCAATATAATAGCGCTGAATCAGCTTATTAATCTCAAGCTCCTGGCTCAAAAAGCAAAGGGCCTCGGATTTAAGGTGACGAACGAAGAGCTCGACGATGCTATCAAATCGGACCCGAATTTCCAGATTGATGGGAAGTTCGTAGGGGCGGAGAGGTATAAGCAATTCATAGAGCAGGCCCTTAAGCAGGACATAGGGGAATTCGAGAATTCTTACAGAGAGAGACTCCTGGCCGAGAAGTTCGCGGGTTTCCTCGACGAAACGGCGCTTATAACGGAAGAGAACCTGCTGGACGTCTACAAGAGGCAGAACGATGAGATCAACCTGTATTATATAAAGTTCTCCGGAAACGACTACGCCGACTCTTACACCCCGAGCGAGGATGAGATAAAACTTTACTACCAGAAACACAAAGGCGGGTTAAAGACTGCCGAGATGAGACAAATCCGCTATTTCACACTTGGCCCGGAAACCTTCGAAAAGAATATCCAGGTATCAGAAGATGAAATCAACTCTTATTACAACGCCTACCCTGAAGAATTCAAGTCACCGGACGGCAAGCAGATACCGCTCGCCGGAGCGAAGAAAGATATTGAATCAAAGCTGAAAGCACAAAAGGCGGAAGAGCTCCGCCAGCAGTTCATGGCCAGGCTCGATAATCCCGAAGGGGGCGGTACCGGAATCGACGCGATAGCCAAGGAATTTTCCATAGTAACAATTTCCGAGAGCAAACCCTTTTCGGCAAGTGGCAATACATCCGACATACCGCCTATGATCACACGTCAGGCTTTCGGTATTGACAAGGGCAGGGTTTCCATAATCCCGGTCGGGGCCAATATCTGGGTTGTGGAGGTGAAGGAGATAGTCCATCCGAGAGAGAGAACCTTCGAGGAAGCGAAAAAGGAAGCGGCCGAGGCGTTAAAACGCGAAAAATCCGTTCAGACGGCCAGGAAGACGGCACAAGCATCGATTATGAAACTGAAAGGCGTCAAGAATGAGAAACTCCCTGCTGAGGCAAAGAAGCTCGGCCTCGACCTGAAGGAGACCGGATTTTTTTCCCGGTCGGAAAAGGTGCCTCAGATAGATTCCCAGATGGTGAGCGCCGAAGCTTTCGAGCTCGATCCTAAGGCCGGGGTACCGACCAGGATCTACGATGACGGCGACAATTTCTATATCATTTCGGTCAAAGATGTAAAAATCGCCAGCCCCGAGAATTTTACCGCGGCAAAGGATGATTTGATGGAACAGGAACTGCAAAAGCAGCGTTCACAGGTCATACAGAAAATGATCCAGGACCTGAGACGACAGGCGGAAATCGTACCGAATAGCGAACTATTCCCGTCACAGGGATGACGGCAGCGTCGAGGGGTCGGAGATACAATTGCCTAACAGCGCTCTAATAATCGGTTCGGACAGGGATTACTGTTACGTCTTGAAAGAGTTCTTGGCGCTGAGAGAACTATACGGAAAAGTAGTTTTAAATTACAAGGAAGGCCTCGAAAGACTTTTATATGAGAAACCCAAACTTACGGTCATAGAGAACACGTCTCACAATCCCCTGGAAACATTTATAAATGCAATCACGGACTCAAATGAGTTCGAGATCGTGGACATTAACAGCGGACAGGGATTGAAAGCCGGGACCAGGTCGGTACTGATATTCGACGATAAAACACAGATCAACTCACTTTTCGACTTCCTGAGAACGGGCATTCCGAATCAGCAGTCCGAGAAATCCCCCGGCAACGGGGACGAGGGAAGCCTCGGTGCTACGTTCTATCCGAGCCTCCTCATCGATATTTATTTTAAGAAGAGAAGCGGGATCCTGTCCATATCCGCGAATACAGACTTTATTATCTATTTTATTAAGGGGAACCCGGTGTTCGCGGAGGGCGGAGACATCGATACGGCGATAGGGAGGATCCTCCTCAAGAGCGGCAGGATTGACCAAGAGACGTATGAAAAAGCCGTCGACATGGCTACTAAAAACAAACAGAAATTCGGCCAGATACTTTTTGAAATGGGCATCTCTTCCCCGCACGAGTTGAACAGCTTTCTGGAGTTCCAGATACAGGAAAAAATACTCAAGGGGTTTTACTACATCAACGGGAAATATGTGTTTAAAAGCGGTGACGAATTCGCGGACAGGATAGTTTCGTATCAGGTCGATTTATGCAAGGTAATCTACGAAGGCGTCAAAAGGTACGTAGACGTCGAAAGCCTCGAAGAATCAAACCCGACAATCATGGTTGATCCGAGATTAAAAAACGATATTAACAGCCTCGGTCTCAAACCTAAAGAGCTCAGGTTCGTGCAGCTCTTGAAGCCGAGAGCGACGGTGAGGGAAGTACTCGAAGGATCGAAGCTCGAAAGACCCGATACCCTCAAGCTCCTGTATTTCCTCATGCTGTTCAAGCTGGTTAGCATGAGCGGCGTCTCCGCCGACGAGATCGGCAGGGACTCGATAAAGAAACTTATAAGAGAAAATGAGAAGTCGGCAGGAGCTGATGTGGCACGAGAAAATCCGGCCGATACCGAGGACGTCCCCGGAGATCCGGACGAAGGGGAATCCGGAACCGTGACTGAGCACGGCTTTGATAACGGACAGGAAGATTTCATCAATCAAACATACATGGATGCGGATCGTCCGGCAGCGGGGCTCGATTGGTCAAATGTAAGCGCGCAAGAGGACATCGGCTTGGTAAATGCCCCATCCGTCATGAACGAGGAAGTGATGGAGCCGATAAAATCCCCGGATACATCCGATCCGTCCCATATCGAAGAGAACGGGAATGAAACGGTTTTTCATGTGACTGACCGGGAAGGCATAACCGCGCCGGAAGAGCCCCGGGCGAGCTCATCCGTCTATGAGCTCGAGTTAGATTCAGACCGGGAGACCGGAGACGATGAAACCTCGAAGGAAGACGACCCCTTCCTTAGCGGGCGGTTCCAGAGCCGGAAGTATCAGGAAACCGGCGGGTTCGACAACGGGGGTCAAGAGACCGGGCCGGAGCTGGATCCTTTTTCTTCCGGTAATGAGGCTCGGGACAATATGGCAACCGACGACATGAGCGGCCTTTTTCAGCCTTATCAGGGCATAATCGGCGACAGAGAAAATGATAACGACATCGAGCCCCCGGAGAAGGGAGTCGAGTTTATTTTCGCCGGCCAATCAGATGCCCCATTAGCCGGGGGTACGGAGATCGCGCCCGCCGGAAAGCCGACCCCGGCTGATTTCAGCGACCACGTATCCGAATTCCATCTGAAAATCCAGCGGCAGGATTACTACGAGATCCTCGGCATATCTCAGGACGCCTCGAACGAAGAGATAAGAGACGCTTATTATAAACTCGTAAAATACTACCACCCCGACGTCAACCCTAACGCGGACCAGGACACCAGAGCAAAAGCGGAAGAAATCTTCACGCAGATCACGACCGCGTATGAAACCCTTTCCGAAAGTGATAAAAAGGAACAATACAACTCGCACGAGGAGCTTACCGTACTCAAGTCCCAGGCGAAATATATATATGAGGCGGAGATGACCTTTAAAAAGGGTATTACGCTCCTGATACAGCGCGACTACGCCGAAGCGGAAAAGAAGATCAGGGAAGCGGTGAATATGAACCCGGACGAAGCCGCGTATCTGGGGGCGCTCGCATGGGCCAGGTTCCTCGCTGCCGAGGACAAGTCACCGGTCCTGGAAGAGGTCAAAAACTCTCTCGAGACCGCGTTAAGAATGAACGATAAGATACCCGAGAATTATTACTACCTCGGTTCCGTGTACAAATACACGAACGAACTCAGGAAGGCAGAAAAGTATTTCGAAAAAGCGATCGAGCTCGATCCCGACTTCATCGAGGCAAAGAGAGAGGTCCGGCTTATCAACACCCGCAAAACGAACATTAAGAACGACAAAAAGATAGAAAAAAACTTCTGGTCCAGCTTATTTAAAAAGTAATTTAATCAAAACGCCCCGAAATCCCGCAAGCCGTATTATTTCTTCGGATATTTACTTTTTTTAAACTTTTGATTATCTTCACTCATTAGATTAAGCGATGAAAATCAAATCCCTGGAAATTACCGGCTTTAAATCATTCTACGAAAAGACCCGCATTAGTTTTGACCTACGCTTGAGCGCGATAGTCGGCCCCAACGGCTGCGGGAAATCAAACGTGCTCGACGCTATCAGGTGGATACTGGGCGAGCAGAATCCGAGGCAGCTGCGGGCTAACGTTATGGAAGAGATTATTTCGAACGGGAGCGAATTCCTGAAACCCCTCGGAATGGCCGAAGTCTCTCTCGTTATGGAAAATGTCTCAGGCTATAATTTCGAGCAGGTCGAGATCAAACGACGGGTATTCCGCTCGGGCGAGACCGAGTACTACCTGAACGGAGTCCAGTGCAGGCTCAAGGACATCACGGATATATTCATCGACACCGGTTCCGGGGCCAGGGCATATTCGGTTATCGGCCAGGGCAGAGTCGATCAGATGATTACGGCGAAACCCGAGGACAAGAGGACCCTCATAGAAGAGGTCGCAGGCATAAGGAAATACAAGATGAGGCGGAGGGAGACGGAGACCCGGATTAAAACGACCAGGGAGAACCTGAGCCGCATAAAAGACATGGTAAACGAAGTAAAGAGGCAGATGGACACCCTGAGCCTTCAGGCAAAACACGCTGGGGAATTCAGGGAGCTGTCCGAGGAATCGAGGAGGCTCGAAGCCAGAATCCTGAGGGCCAGGCTGGAGAGGCTCGAAAAGAAGAAGGATTCCGCGAGCGGGGAAAAAACAGCGGTCGAACAATCGATAGCCAAATCCGAAGAGGAGATAATCCACGTTATTAACTTCCTCAAAAAATTAAACAATCAGTCCTTAACCGCCGACGATAAAATCAGAGAGAGTGAAAACGACATCTATCGGACGAAAACCGAGCTCCAGGCAAAGATATCCTCACAGGACCTGATCAAGACCGAGATCTCGAGCATCGAGAGGTTTATCGAGAAGATAGAGAGCGAATCGACGCTGCTCGGGAGCGAGCGCCTGAACCTGACGGCGCAGACCGAGATCAAAAAAAGCGCCCTTGAAGAGGTCGGGCTCGAACTGCGAAAAGAGAATATCGAGATAGGGGGCAAGGAAGAAAAACTGGCGGCGATCCAGGCGGGCTTTTCCGCAATCCGCGCCGAGCATCAGGAGATCAGGGCGTCTCTCTTCAAGACCCTCGACGAATACAGCTCGCTGAAAGGGGCGGCCCTGGGTTATGAAAAGGAATTACGGGATCTCTATTCAAAGAGAGAGGTAATAGAGAAGGAGCTCTCCGAAATAGAGCTCGAGAGAAAGGCCGCTGCCGAAGAGATAATAAGCCTGGAGAGTATCCTTCTCGAGAATGAAAGCAAAAAGCAGCGTGTTTCCGAATCCAGGGACAGCCTGCAGGCGGCTCTTTCGTCCGTCAGCGATACGCAGGCGAAAAAACGCGGCGAATACGACGGGCTTCAGGAGCGGCTCAACGAGAGCTCTTCGAGACTTATGGTGCTCGACCAGATACAGGCTAATTACGAATGGCTCCCGGAGGGGATAAGGAACTTCATACTCGAGCACAAGGGCAACGGGGTGCTCGGCACCGTATCCGATTTTATTTCGGTCCCCGAGGGTTACGAACGAGCCGTGGAAGCGGTGCTCGGGGATAAGATCAAATGGATACTCGTCGAGGAGAACGCTCAGGCCCTGAGCGCGATAGATTCCCTGAGACAGCGCTCCCTGGGAAGGGGCACGTTCGTACCGGCAAGAGGGGCACATCGATTGGCGGAGTCGAATGGAAGGCTTCTGAATGCCAGGCCGCTTTCGGAAATAGTAAGCCTGGACGATAAACTGAGCATTATCGAGAACCTCCTTAAGAGCGTATACATGGTCTCCACGCTCGGCGATGGTTTGAGGATGCAGTCGGAAACGGAGGGCGTGGCGTCATTCGTCACCGCCGAAGGCGATTACCTGCACCCTGACGGGGCGATTTCCGGCGGAACGGCCCAGCCCGGCGTGCTTGAGAGAAAGAGGGAGATCGAAAATCTCAAAACCGTAATCACCGAATTACAGAGCGGCATCGACAATCTGAGTCTCGAGATAGAATCGAACGAGCTCGAAATAAAGAGCTTGAACTCGGGGATAAAGGGATTTGAGAATGAGCTCGTCGAGACCGGCATTATCGACGCGGAAACAAGGAAAGACATATTCAATTTCAAAAACAACCTCGAGAAACTCGAGAAACGGATCGAGGGAATAAATCAAAATCTCGAGAAAACCGGCGTCGAGACCGACGAAAAACTCCAGCTCATGGAGGATACGAGGGTGAAAATAACCAGCCTCGATGGGGAGAAGTCGGTCCTGGAGCAGAGGTTCGGGGACGTCGAGGGTAAAATCCAGAAGGCGGAAGAAGAGGAACGCGCGGTCGAGAGGGAAATCGCTGAAAAGAAGGTCAAATGCGCTTCCCTTATAGAAAAGGAAAAGAGCCTCATTGAGGATTTAACCGAGCTTGAGATAAGGATAAGGGATATCGATAACCGCATTGAGCACGAATCCCGGAATATCGAGGAGAAAAAACAGGAGAAGCTGAGTTTTATTGAAAAGGACAAGTACACGGTAGAGGAAATAGGCCTTATTAACAAAGCCATTACTGAAAACGAAGAGAAGCTTCAGGTGATGAAGAACGAAAGAAGCGCTATCGCCGAAGAGACAAGGACGGCTAACGAGACCAGGGAAAACCTGAACACCATATTATCGGACCTCAGGCTCAGGAATAATTCACTCGAGCTCGACCTCAACAGCGTGCTGATCGAGGCAGAAAACATCAACGACATGATCGAGAGGAGCAATCTCTCGGACATGGTCTCGGACCTCGCCGGCACAGAGGAGCCCGGGGAAATAAATATTCCGGAAGAAGAATCCAGGTTGAGGAGACTGCAGGCACAGATCGAAAAATTCGGTCCGGTGAACCTGCTCGCTCCCGAAGAGTACAACAAGCTCGAGGAAAGGTATAAATTCTTGAACGACCAGATGGAAGACCTCAATCAGGCCATAAATTCGCTCGGAAAAGCTATAAGCAAGATCGATAAAGAGTCCGAAAAAAGGTTCAGAGAAACTTTTGAGCTGATGGACCAGAAGTTCCAGGAGATTTTCAGCCGCCTGTTCAGGGGCGGGGAAGGTAAACTGGTGCTGACCGAGCCCGACAACATGCTGGAATCCGGGGTGGAGGTCATGGTAAGGCCGAGGGGTAAAAAATTCCAATCCATCACACTCCTTTCAGGGGGCGAGAAGGCCCTCTCGGCAATCGCGCTCATAATTGCCGCTTGCCTGATAAAGCCCGCGCCTTTTCTTCTATTTGATGAAATTGACGCCCCGCTCGACGACAGGAACACGTCCTATTTCATCGAACTCGTTAAAGAAATAGACAAGAATTCGCAGGTAATACTGATAACTCATAACAAGAAGACCATGCAGCAAGTTAACTCCCTGATCGGCATAACTTCCAATAGGTCCGGCACTTCGACCGTCGTTTCGGTCGACCTGAACTAAACGCCGTGCGAAGGACGAATCTATAGATTACAGAGAAAGTTGAAACCCGGAACGGAACGGCCGCCGTATAAATAAGCGAAATTTGTGATGCCGGGGTTTTACATTATACTTTTATCGGTTCCAATGTTTCGGAGGATTATTAGAAAATGATTTCTTATATAATGAAGAAAATTATCGGCTCCCAGAACGACAGGGAAATCAAAAGACTGGCCGCCCTTGTCGACAGGGTTAACGAATACGAGAGTGAATTCCAATCGATTCCCGACAGCGAGTTTGCGGTAAAAACCGGGGAATTCAGGGAAAGGATAAAAAACGGCCTCAACGGGAACGGCGATCCGGTGGTGGATGATGAGCACTACGGGAAACTCGATGATGCGCTCCTGGAAATACTCCCCGAAGCCTTCGCCCTCGTCAGGGAGGCGTCCCGCAGGACCTTGGGAATGCGCCCCTTCGACGTCCAGCTCATCGGGGGCCTCGTGCTACACCTGGGCAGGATTGCGGAAATGAAAACCGGAGAAGGAAAAACACTCGTCGCCGCCCTTCCCCTCTATCTCAACGGAATTACCGGTCTCGGCGCGCATCTTGTGACCGTCAACGACTACCTGGCGCGGCGCGACGCGGCGTGGATGGGGCCCATATACAAGCTCCTGGGCCTGAATATCGGCGTTATAAACCATGAAATTTCATATCTGATCGAATGGGAAGACCCCGCGCGGGCGCAGCACGCAATAGACAACAACCAGAGCGTGTGGCCCGCCGAATATGCTGATATGGAGATACCGCCCGAGAAGAACCTCGACGTACTCGCCGCGTTCAAGACAAAGCTCGTCGAGTGCCCTCGAAAGGAGGCCTACAGGGCGCACGCGACATACGGAACGAACAACGAGTTCGGTTTCGATTACCTGAGAGACAACATGAAGTTCTCGCTTAACGATTACGTTCAGAGAGAGCACAGCTATGCCATAGTCGACGAAGTGGACAGCATTCTGATCGACGAAGCCAGAACGCCGCTTATTATATCGGGCCCGTCTGAAGAGTCGACCGAGCTTTACTACGATATAAACAATGTGGTCGTGAAGCTTAAAAAAGAGGTCGATTTCACTCTCGACGAAAAGACACGGCAGGTCACCCCTACCGAGGAAGGGTCCAACAAAGTGGAAAAGGCCCTCGGGATAAGCAACGTCTATGATCCGGCGAACCTCGAGATCCTCCACCACGTCATACAGGGACTCCGCGCGCATCACCTCTTCCACAGGGACGTCGACTACATGGTCAAGGACGGCAAGGTCATTATCGTCGACGAATTCACCGGAAGGCTCATGCCCGGAAGAAGGTGGAGCGACGGTCTCCATCAGGCTATAGAGGCCAAAGAGGACGTGGAGATAGAGAACGAGAACCAGACGCTTGCCACGATTACGATTCAGAACTATTTCAGGATGTACAGGAAGCTCGCCGGGATGACGGGTACTGCGGATACTGAAGCCTTCGAGTTCAAGAATATTTATAAGCTGGACGTAAATGTCGTACCGACGAATAAATCTATGATAAGGGCCGACAGGAACGACTCCGTTTACAAGTCGGAAAGAGAGAAATTCGGCGCCGTCGCGGAGGAAATAAAGGAGCTCTACGGAAAGGGCCGGCCTATACTGGTGGGCACGACTTCCATAGAAAAATCGGAGAGGCTCTCCGGGATGCTGCAAAAGCTCCGCATACCCCATCAGGTGCTCAACGCAAAGCAGCACGAGAACGAAGCGGAGATAGTGGCCCAGGCGGGAAGGATCGGCGGCGTGACGATAGCGACGAACATGGCGGGCAGGGGAACGGACATTATCCTCGGCGGCAATCACGAGTACCTTGCAAGGGATATACTCAGGAAAAAATTCAGGGTCGACCCTCAGGAAGCGCTGCCGGAGCAGTTCGAGGAAGCCATGCTCGAGGCAAAACCCGTATGCGAGGACGAGAGGAAGAGGGTTCTCGAATTAGGCGGCCTCCATATAATAGGAACCGAAAGGCACGAATCCAGAAGGATCGACAACCAGCTTAGGGGAAGGTCCGGCAGGCAGGGCGACCCCGGCTCCTCCAGGTTCTTCGTGTCGCTCGAAGACGACCTCATGAGGATATTCGCCTCGGAGACCATAACCAAGATAATGGACAAGCTCGGATGGGAGGAAGGGGAGCCGATAGAGCACAAGATGATCTCGCGCTCCATAGAGAACGCCCAGAAAAAGGTCGAGGGAAGGAACTTCGACATAAGGAAGCACCTCCTCGATTACGACGATGTCCTTAACAAGCAGAGGGAAGTGATATATAAAAAGAGGAGGGAGTTCCTCGCCGGGGGTGAGAACCTCAAAGACAACCTCTACGAAATGGCCGATGAAGTCATCACCGGCCTCGTTGTGGAAACGGTCCCGGAAAAGGGGAATGTGGAAGAGGCCGACTTAAACGATTTGAAAGAAGCGGCCCACGCATCGTTCAACATACATATCGACCTCGGCGAGCTCGCCCGAAGCGGGACGAAAAGGGAAGACGTAACCGAATATATACGGAATAAAGTGCACGAGTTCTACGACGGAAAAGAAAGCGAGATAACACCCGAAACCATGAGGCAGATCGAAAGATACATAATGCTTCAGACCCTCGATTTCCTTTGGAAAGACCACCTTCTGAACATGGACCACCTGCGGGAAGGCATAGGGCTCCGAGGTTACGCGCAGCGGGACCCGCTGCATGAGTACAAGCGCGAAGGGTTCGAGATGTTCTCCTCTCTCATGAACCGCCTCTCCTCGGACGTTTGCGAAAAGCTCTTCAGGGTGCAGCCGGTAAGCGAAACCGACATGGAAAGGCTCGAGAAGAGAAGGAGGGCCGAGCAGCAGCGCATGACCTTGAGCAGGGGCGAGGAAGAAGACGGCAAAAAGCCCGTTAAGAGACACGATAAAAAGGTGGGGAGAAACGACCCCTGCCCTTGCGGCAGCGGTAAAAAATATAAGAGATGCCACGGCGCCTCTTAGGGGAATCCCGGTTTGGAACCGTCCGAGCTCACAGGAAAGATACGAAGTCTCGAAGTAAACATAAGCGGTGTGATAAAGGGCAAACCCGAGATAGTCAAAACGGCGATTGTAGCCCTTCTCTCGAGGTCGCACATGCTGATAGAGGACGTCCCGGGGGTCGGGAAAACCACACTGGCCCACGCTTTAGCCAGGTCGACGGCCCTCAGTTTCAAGAGGATCCAGTTCACGAGCGACCTGCTTCCATCCGACATACTGGGGGTTTCCGTGCTCGATCAGTCGACAGGGGATTTTATATTCAAACCGGGCCCCATATTCGCCAACGTGGTCCTCGCCGACGAGATAAACAGGGCCACACCAAAGACCCAGAGTGCGCTGCTCGAGGCGATGAACGAGGCGAAGGCCACCATAGACGGGACCGCCCACGATATTCCGAAACCTTTTATGGTAATAGCTACCCAGAACCCGTTCGAATACAAGGGCACTTTCCCGCTCCCTGAGAACCAGCTCGACCGCTTCGCAATAAGGATCAGCATAGGCTATCCCGACAGGGAGAGCGAAAGGGAGATTCTCTCGACATCGAGCCCCGTAAGCTCGTGGGACGGCATTAACCCGGTAATATCAAGCGAAGAAGTCGTAATGCTCCAGAAATTTTCCGAGAGGGTGAGAGTAGACGATTCCATACTGGACTATATTCTCGCGATAATAACGGAAACCAGAAACCCCGGGATGTTCGAGCTCGGGGTGAGCCCGAGGGGGGCGATTGCACTCAAGAGCGCGGCGCAGGCTCTCGCTCTAATCGGTGGAAGAACATACTGCATCCCCGAGGACGTCAAGAAGATGGCGGTCCCTGTCCTCGCGCACAGGGTCGTCGTCAGAAGCGAACGCCGCCTGGGCCGGGGAGGCGAGGAAGAGGCGATTAAAGTGGTGCTGGAAAGCGTAAAGGTGCCGATTTAGCAGTTATCGATAGAATAATGGTAGACTATATCAAGGTTCTTATTCGATTGAGCGTTGAACGCGGAGGGCAAAATGAACCCCAGACCTAAAATCTACTTTTATCAGGGTAAGCCGCCTGCATATCTCATACCACTCGTCCTTTTATTGGGGATCGTGGTGCTCGCAATACTCTTGCTGTTCGGATTTTTTCTTGGAATCGCGGTAGGAGTCGCGCTTATTATATTCGGCGTAATGAGACTTTTCTCCCCCAAGAGCAAGAAGAAATTCAGAACCATCGATGAGGACGGCAGAACGACCATAGTTCTCGACAGGGAAGACTACGAGGTCATAGAGAAGGGCAAAAAAAATTAATTTTACTAAAGGGCGTCGATTTCCCCGGCGAGCTTAAAATCCTTCCCGGTCAACCCGCCCTGGCTGTGCGTCGACAGGGTCAAAGTCACGTTTTTGTACCGGATCAGGATGTCGGGATGGTGGTCGGCCTTCTCGGCGAGTATGGCTACTTTATTCACGAAACCGACCGATTCGACGAAATTCCTGTTCTTGTAAACCTTGACGATCTCGCTCCCCTTTTTCTCCCAGCCCCTGAGACCGTTGAGCCCTTCTTCTATTTCGGCTTCGGATAATAGCGCCATTTCGTTTCACCTCACTTTATATAAGTTTATGGAGGGCGGATGGATAGTCAAAAAATTGTTATTTAAACTTAACTCATGCCAAACGCCGTTATCAGTATCGGATCAAACCTGGGAGACAGAATAGGCAACTGCAGGAAAGCCCTGGAAGAAATCTCGGGCTTCGCCGAAATTTTGAAAGTGTCCTCGGTTTATGAAACAGGGCCCGTAGGGAACGTAGACCAGCCCGATTTCATAAACTGCGCGGCGGAGATAGAAACCGCGCTCCCTCCGCCTGCGCTTATGAGCCTCACGCGGGGAGTGGAGGACAGACTGGGCAGGGTCAGGGGCGAAAGATGGGGGCCGAGGACGATAGACATCGATTTAATTTTCTACGACGGGCTGACGATCGATACCCCCGATTTGAAATTGCCGCATCCTCAGGCCCACTTGAGAAGGTTCGTCCTCGAACCCCTCTCCGAAATAATGCCCGGGAAAATACACCCGGTATTCGGGGTCACGGTCCGGGAGCTGTGCGAGAAACTCGGGGATGGACAACCGGTTAAAAAAGTGGGCGGCCCTTCCACATTATTTCCACGTTAATAAACAGTTTATCAACATCCCCGGAACAGGATATTAAGAGATTTCTCAACAGGGATTAACATTCAGCCGTGAGAAAATAACACAGTTGTCTTAGTAGGTTAAGCTATTTTCTCACCCAGAACGGAGTTTCTTGTGGATAACCGTAGTTGTCTATATCAGCAGGTTATCCACAGGCCCGGACGCTTTTTACGAGGAGGCGAAATTCCTGGCGGACTCGAGGGTATTCCAGAGCAGCATCGCTATCGTCATGGGCCCCACCCCGCCCGGAACAGGAGTGATATAGGAGGCTTTTTGGCTCACCCCTTCAAAATCCACGTCCCCCGTGAGCTTTCCGTCCATGTTGCGGTTAATGCCGACGTCTATGACGACCGCCCCTTCCTTGACCATACCCGCCGTGATGAAATCGGCCCGTCCGATCGCCGCCACCAGGATGTCGGCCCTTCGTGTTACCTCGTCGAGCGGCTTCGTGCGGGAATGGCAGATGGTCACGGTCGCATGGCGGTGGAGCAGGAGTATCGAAACGGGCTTCCCGACTATATTGCTCCTTCCCACCACTACAGCCTCCTTCCCCTCTATGCCTATCTTGTAAAAGTCGAGCATCTTGATGATCCCGTGCGGCGTGCACGATATGAACCTCGGCTTCCCCTCCACGAGGAGGCCCACGTTATAGGGATGGAACCCGTCCACGTCTTTAAGCGGGGATACCGCCCTCAGAATTTTCGTTTCGCTTATCTGAGATGGCAGCGGGAGCTGCACTAATATGCCGTGTATGTTCTCATCCCCGTTCAGCTTGTCTACAAGCGAGAGCAGTTCCTCCTCGGTCGTTTCTCCCGGGAGCCTGAGTTCTTCGGAGTACATGCCCACTTCGGTACAGGCCTTTCTCTTATTCCTGACATATATTTCAGACGCCGGGTCATCCCCGACGAGCACAGCCGCGAGACCGGCCGTTACCCCCGTTTCCCCCTTTAGCCTTTCCACCCCTTCCGCAACCTCATCCCTGATATGCTGTGAGACCAGTTTCCCGTCTATGATTTTGGCCACTTGAGGCTCTCCTTCGTCATTCGAATTTCCAGAAATGGTTTAACGGCCCGTGCCCCTTCCCGAGATCGAAAGAACTCATGATCGCATAAGTCACGTAGTCCTTCGCCTCCTTTACCGCGTCGAGCGGGGAGAACCCCGCGGCAAGCGCGGCGCAGACGGCCGCGGAATAGGTGCAGCCGGTGCCGTGTGTATTTGTCGTATCGATTCTGGGCGCCTTCAGCTCGTAGTGGCTGTGCCCGTCGTAAAAGACGTCTATCGCGTCGGGGAGATTTTCGAGATGCCCTCCCTTGACGAGCACATATTCCGGGCCCAGCGACTTTATGGCTTCCGCGGCCTGCTTCATTCCGGAGAGGGAGGATATCTTCGATGCTGTTATTTCTTCCGCTTCCGGGATATTCGGGGTGACTATCAGGGCCAATTTGAAGAGCTCGCTCACCATCGCCTCCCGGGCCCCGGCATCGAGAAGCGTGTCACCCCCCTTCGATATCATGACCGGGTCGACTACCAGATTCTTAATCCCGTATTCCCTGATTTTTTTCGATACGGCTGAAACTATCTCCTTATTCGACAGCATCCCGGTTTTAACGGCATCGGCGCCGATATCGCCAAGGACGGCGTCCATCTGAAGCTCGACGAACCCCGCGGGCAGGTCCGAAACACCCAGAACGGACAGGGTATTCTGGGCGGTCACAGACGTTATTACCGACATACCGAAGACCCTGAAGGCGGTAAACGTCTTGAGGTCGGCCTGTATCCCCGCCCCTCCCCCCGAATCGGAACCCGCAATTGTCAGTGCTCTAGGAACCTTTCGACCCACGCCGTTTTATTCTACAAAGGTTTTATAACCTTTACAAACAGGCCTGTATCCCCGCCCTAGACTAAATAAAATTTAAATGTAATATATTCTCAGCAAAAATAACGAAAGGAGATACCGGAGTTATGGCAGAGATTTCAGATAAGGACGAAGTTTTATTCCCGGAGCTGTTCAATATAGACAAAGAAGGCAGGGTAAGGCTCGTGGCCGGATACTCGAAAGAGTCGAACAACTGGACATTCCCCAAGTACCTGGCCGACCCTGTGAGTTTCTCGGATGAAGTCGAAGAAAGACTCCTGAGCCCCACGGGCGAGCTTCATTCCTTTACGGTCGTGAGGAGGAGCATGCCCGAGTTCCCCGTCCCCTACGCGCTCGCTCTGGTAGACTTTCCCGAGGGAGTCAGGGTCATGGCACAGGTGGAAACGAATGACCCGGAAGGACTAAAAATCGGTCAAAGGATGGGAGTTACAGTAGGGACAGTGAAGAAATCGAAAGACGGGAAAGACGTAAAATCTTATAAATTCGTCCCCGTTACCAATTAACCGGGGTTCGTCCATCCGCAGTGGAGCAATATCCTCCCTGCAGCGGCAGAGGCCTGCCGCGGATTCCGTCCTGCGTGCCTGAGGGTCCGCCGGGAGCGAACCAGTACCGTACAGACTGAAAATATTTATTTACTTTTGCCCCTCTATCATTTATTCTGAAACTAGTTTCAAAAGAGTATCTCTCTCAATGAAGAAACCTCTCCTGACACTCCTATGTTTATCAGGAATAATCTTCATGCTTCCTATACCCGTTTATTCAGCTAATTCGGCAGACTCTTACCGCGAGGACGACCCGGTCTCGGAATCCCTTGCGGAGAAAAACAAAATCCTTTCGGTCGAGGTAACTAACACGAGCCTCCGCCTGATTCTTCTGGGCACGCTCACGAGCGGCGGGGTATCGAAGGCAATGATAAAGAACCCCGTCACCGGGGAGCTGGGCTCGTATATTCGGGGAGACGTGCTCGACCTCGTAAATTCCGAAACCGTGAAGGTAGTCGAGATATCCAACTGCGCCGTACTCCTCGAGAGGTCGGGAAAATTCGAGACCATGGAATGCCGGAACAAGATGCCCACCGTCGTTTTTAACAAACCCTCCGCCCTTTCGAGATACAGAATAATACTTCCCGAAGACGGCAGTACAAAGTTCATATTCTCGGATGAATTCACCACTGAATATGACAAGGACATACTTAATCTGAGCGAGAGACACGGGGTCGACCCTTATCTCGTGAAGGCCGTTATAAAAACAGAATCGAACTTCGACCCGAACGCCGTATCTCCCAAGAACGCGCAGGGGATCATGCAGCTCATACCGGCAACCGCTGACGATTACGGGGTGAGCGATCCCTTCGACGCCAAGGATAATATGGAGGGAGGGGTCCAATATTTGAAAGACCTGCTCGAATATTTCGACGGAGACATGAGCCTCTCTCTGGCCGCATATAATGCCGGCAAGGGGGCGGTCATTAAGCACGGCTTTACTATCCCGCCGTATCCGGAGACGACGGACTATATCGCAAAAGTCCTCGGATACTATAAATTGCTCAAAGCAAAAAACTACGCTTTAAAAAAATAATTTATCGCGGCGCGGGTTTGACAAAGCCCCGTTTTTTATCTAGACTTGTAAATTCACTTAATAAATTCAGAGGGCCCATAGCTCAGTTGGTTAGAGCGGCGGACTCATAATCCGTTGGTCCCTGGTTCGAGTCCGGGTGGGCCCACGCATAGTAGAGGTGATAGTTTTACACATGGGCAGAGAAGTCTCCATAAACAGCAGTCCCCAGACATCAGTCACACCATTTGCTTCTTTATATCCGGCCATAATTATCAAAACCTTACTTTCCGAAAACTACACGGCAAAAAAAAGGAGAAGAAAAAATGAGAGACCAGATCTTGGTTCTCGATACACTCCAGAGAATTGACATGGAGCTAAGTCAACTGGAAAAAAACCTCAGGGAGTACCCTGAAAAAATCTCGGACTACGAAAGTGAGATAGCGATATCAAGAAACAAGCTGGAAAATTCCAAAAATATTAAGCAAGAGATACTTGTGAACAAGTCGGGCATTGAGCTCGACATCTTACAAAATGAAGATTTGATAAAAAAGGCCGATCAAAAACTGTTCGAAATTAAAACCCATAAAGAATATGAAGCCCTGCAGAAGCAAATCGCAGATACGAAGCGAAAGAATTCCGCACTCGAAGACAACCTGCTCGAACAGATGGTAAAGCTGGAGGGCATTGAATCGCGTATATCGAAGGAAGAAGAGGAACTTGCGAGCAGGGAAAACGAATACACCGATAAGATTGCCGGGTTCAAGGAAAAGATAGAGGATCTGAAAATACTGTATCCCCCCAAGAAAGAAGAGAAAGTGAAAATCGCCTCCGGCCTCGCTCCCGACATCCTCTCCATATACGAGCGTGTTAAAAAAAGGAACGGGTTCGTGCTCGCCGTTGTGAGAAACGAGGTATGCACCGGATGCAATATGAACATACCTCCCCAGCTCTTTAACGAGGTGTTGACCCTTTCGAGATTGATACAGTGCCCCAATTGCCAAAAATTCCTATACTGCGAAGAAGAACTCAAGAGTGAAGCTAAAACAGGATAGCCTGCCTTTTAAGAAATCCGAGAATGACCGCATCGATATATTTATCGACGGCGCTGCCAGGGGCAACCCGGGAGAATCGGGGATAGGGGTTTTGATCAAAGAGGAGAGCGGCGGGGCGCGTGAGGTCAAGAAATATCTCGGCACACGCACCAACAACCAGGCCGAGTACACGGCCCTTATTACCGCCCTCGAATCTGCCCACGGACATAAAAACCAGGAAATACGGATATTTACAGACTCTCTATTGCTCGCGAACCAGATGAATGGAATCTGGAAAGTCAAACACCCGGAGATAAAAGAGCTATATACGAAGGCAAAGAGCTTAATCGAAGGATTCAGGCGGGTTACGATCCGCCACATCCCCAGGGAAGAGAACAGAGAGGCCGACAGGCTTGCGAATCTCGCCATTGATGAATATCTTTAACATCAGAAGCAAGTGAGCCGGACAGTCGCTGGTCGGGGCAGAAATGCCGAGACTGGAGGAAAGTCCGAACTCCGGAGGGCAGAGCGCTGGGTAACGCCCAGGTGTCGTGAGGCAACGGAAAGTGCCACAGAAAACAAACCGCCTAAGCTTTTCAATCATGGAAAGCCGGTAAGGGTGAAAAGGCAGTGTAAGAGACTACCGCGCCGGCTGGTGACAGCGGGCGGCATGGTAAACCCCGCTCGGAGTAAGACAAAATAGGGAAGCGATTTTCCTCGTGAAATAAAGGGCGGCCCGTCCGATGCTTCCGGGTATGTTGCAAGAGGCATTCAGCAATGAATGTCCCAGATGAATGATTGTCCAAGACAGAATTCGGCTTACAGGCTCGCTTGCTTCTAACTTAATTTTACGACTACGAATTCCTTTTTCCCTATCCTCATGCGGAGCGTGCCTTTATCCGGCATGGGCGAGTTTATATCGGTGACCCTTTCCCCGTCGATAAGGACACCGCCCTGAGCTATTAGCCTCTTTGCTTCATTCCTGCTCTTGAGCTTCCCGGACGATTCCACGACCAGGTCGATGACCGTCTTGGCATCGTCACGCTTTATTACAACCTCCCGGGCGTCTTCAGGGAACTCCCGCTGAGAGAACTTGGTCGCGAAATCCCCTGCGGCCCCCTTCGCGTCACCGGCTCCGTGGAGCCACGACGTGATCTCGAATGCGAGCGCCCTCTTCGCATCCATCGGATGTCCCTTTTTCAGCTCTTCCACTTCCCCCTCGGTCCTCGGGGTCAGGAGCAGGTAATACCTCCACATCAGGTCGTCGGGTATCGACATTATCTTCCCGTACATATCCACGGCGGTGTCTTCGACCGCGATGTAGTTGTCGAGGGACTTTGACATCTTCCTCACCCCGTCGAGCCCTTCGAGAATAGGGAGGAGGATCGCCACCTGGGGCTCCTGTTCGTAATGCTTCTGCACCCCCCGGCCCATCAGTATGTTGAATTTCTGGTCGGTCCCGCCGAACTCGACGTCCGACTTCATAATTACCGAATCATAGGCCTGAATGAGGGGATACATGAACTCGTTTATCGAGATCGAAACGCCCGACTCGTAACGCTTGCTGAAATCGTCCCTCTCGAGCATGCGGGCCACGGTTTCGAGGGCGGACAGCCTGATCAAATCCTCCCCGCTCATCTCTCCGAGCCAGGACGAATTAAACATAACCTCGGTCCTTTCACTGTCGAGTATCCTGAAGACCTGCTTTTGATATGTCAGGGCGTTCTTCTCTACCTGAGCTTTCGTGAGCGGCGGCCTGGTCTCCGACCTGCCCGACGGATCGCCGATCATGGCCGTGAAGTCCCCGATGAGAAACATGACGGTATGTCCCAGGTCCTGGAATTCGCGGAGCTTCTTTAACAAAACGCAGTGCCCCAGGTGAAGGTCGGGAGCTGTGGGGTCAAAACCGGCCTTGATCCTTAGGGGCAGGCCAGTTTCTCCGGATTTTTTCAGCTTCGACAGTAGCTCCTGTTCGGAGATTATCTCCTCGGTACCGCGTTTAATAATCCGAAGCTGCTCCTCGGGCTCTAAAAATTTCACCTTGTCATTTCCCCTCTTTACGTAGTTTTCAGTCATCGAAGCCGCTCAAAAATATAGAATATCACGATAGTTAGTCAATGGCGGGATTCCCGCCTCGTGCATTAAGCCCCATTTCCTCACTGTTTATAGCTGAAACTTTAGATAGAATAATTGCGCATGATAACAGAAATTCAGGGCAGGAAGCTCAGGCTCCTCATATCGGCCACGGAGATAGAACGAAAGGTAAAGGAGCTGGGGAAACGAATCACGGAGGATTACAGGGATAAGAACCCCGTGCTCATAGGCATACTCAAGGGCGGGTTTATATTTTTAGCGGACCTCGTGAGACATCTCGATTTTAACGTCGAGATCGATTTCGTCAGGGCGTCGAGTTATAAAGAGGGCATGGAACCCGGCGAGGTGGAGCTTGTAACGGATGCGGTCACCCCGCTTAAGGGCAGGCACGTCGTACTGGTGGAGGATATGCTCGATACGGGTATTACGCTCGATTTTCTAAAATCGGTGATCCTTTCCAAGCAGCCGGCGTCCCTCAGGATATGCGCACTCATAGACAAGAGAGCGAGGAGGCAGGTCGATATAGCCGCCGATTACGTCGGGTTCAATGTCGGGGAGGGGTTCATCGTAGGGTACGGTACCGACTGCGGCGAGGCGGGAAGAAACCTGCCAGGCGTTTACGTGCTCGAATAGGCCGTTCCGTGCGGCGCATGCAGTCGGCGGGCGTTACCATAATGTAAAATAATTCCTTTAAATTGGTTACAATAAACTTAAAAAGCCACCGGAGACGAACATGAGCCTTAGGGAAAAGATTCCTCAGGATTTGAAAGACGCCCTCAGGAGCAAAAAGACACTCGAGCTGACGGTCCTCAGGATGCTCCAGTCCTCGATCAGGAATAAGGAGATCGAGAAGCAGAAGAAGGAGCTCACGGACGAGGAGGTAATCGAGGTCGTTGCAGGCGAGATAAAAAAAAGAAAAGAAGCCGCGTCCGAATTCGAAAAAGTGGACAGGCAGGAGGCCGCTCAACAGGAGAAGGCGGAAGCGGAAATCCTGATGAAGTATATGCCTCTTCAGATGAGTGAGGACGAAATCAGGGCGGAAGTAAAGAAGGCCGTCACAGGCTCGGGTGCCGGCGGGATAAAAGACCTGGGAAAAGTAATGAAGATAATAATTCCGGCCGTAAAGGGAAAGGCGGACGGGGCGGTCGTGAATAAGATTGTCAGGGAAGAATTAGAGAAGCTCGATCAGGGTTAATATAAATTATCTTACGTTAAACCCTGACTAACGAGATGCACTGAAACTTGAACCATCTAAAGTAAATCTTAATCATAAGCGGTAATCATTTAATAGGAGAGCAGCAAATGGCAGATACTGCTAAAATACTCAAATCGGGAGCGGAAGGGGTTGTATGGGACCTCTCCGACCTCTACTCCGGCCTCAACGACTCCCGGATTGAAAGAGACATAAAGGGCTTAATAAAAAAATCGGAGGCTTTCGAGAAAAAATACAGGGGAAGGATAAACTCGAAGACGGTAAACGCCCCTACCCTTCTAAAAGCCGTCCGGGAGCTCGAATCCATAAGCGAGCAGGCAGGGAAGCTACTTTCATTCGCGTATCTGATTTTCGCCGCCGATACCGGGAAGTCCGAGCATGGGGCGTTTTTACAAAAAATTCAGGAGAAGGCGACCGAGGCAAGGAAGTATCTCATGTTCTTCGAGCTCGAGTGGGTGGCTTTAAACGACTCAAAGGCGGAAAAGCTTATCACTGACAAAAGACTTTCCCATTACCGCCATTTTTTAGAGCAGGAAAGGAGATACAAGCCCCACAGGTTGAGCGAACCCGAGGAAAAGATACTGGATGATAAAGCAAATACGGGATCGAGGGCGTTCAAGCGCCTTTTCGACGAAGTGCTCAACAACATACGTTTTAAAGTCAAACTCGACGGCAAGGTCAGGCCGCTCAGCGAGACCGAGACGCTTGCGCTCCTCTATGACACCGACCGCGCGAAACGCAAGGCGGCGGCCGAGGGGCTTACCGGGGGGCTTATCGAGAACTCCCACGTGCTCGCGTTCATATTCAACACGCTCGTACAGGACCATGCGGTCAACGACCGTCTGCGCTCATTCTCATATCCGATGGAATCCCGGCATCTGGACAACGAGATTGACAGGGATACGGTCGAGGCGCTTATTTCCTCATGCGAAAGGAATTACGGCCTGGTAGAGACATATTACGAGTTGAAGAAGAAGCTCCTCGGCCTGAAGAAGTTCTATGACTACGACCGTTATTCCCCGATTTTCTCCGAATCGAAAATTATTAAGTACAGGGACGGGAAAGAGATAATCCTCTCGTCGTTTGAAAAGTTCTCCCCGAAGATGTCGGATATAGCCGGGAAATTTTTCGACAAGAACTGGATCGACGCCGGGACGCGGGACGGAAAGCGGGGGGGAGCATTCAGCCACGGAACCGTTCCGAGCGCGCACCCCTACGTCTTTATCAACTATACCGGAAGGCTCAGGGACGTCATGACGCTTGCCCACGAGCTCGGACACGGGGTGCATCAATACCTTTCGAGAAAACAAGGGTACTTCCAGTCGAACACCCCGCTTACGACGGCTGAGACCGCGAGCGTGTTCGCCGAGATCCTCGTATTTCACAAATTAACGGAGACAGAAAATGACCCCAGGACCAGGCTGTCGCTCATCTGCAGCAAGCTCGAGGATATATTCGCGACCGTCTTCCGCCAGGTTGTGCTGACGAGGTTCGAGGAAAGCCTCCACCTGGGCAGGCGGAACCGCGGGGAGCTGCCCCGGGAAGAGATAAACAAGTTGTGGGTCGAGGCGAATAAGCCCATGTTCGGGGACTCGGTAGAGCTCACGGAAAATTACGGCCACTGGTGGATGTACATACCGCACTTCATCCACTCCCCGTTTTACTGCTATGCGTATTCGTTCGGGGAGCTGCTCGTGCTCGCTCTCTACCATAAATATTTGAACGAAGAAAACAAGTTCGTCCCAAGGTACATTGATCTGTTGTCTTCAGGCGGCAGCGAGGCGCCTGACAAGCTGCTCAAACGTGTCGGTGTAGATATCAAGGACCCCGGCTTCTGGCAGGGAGGATTGGATCTGCTGAAGGTTATGGTCGAGGATGCTGTTAAACTTTCGGCGAGGTTGGGAAATTCCTGATGGACAAACAATATTTTTTGCTATCCGGCCCGGTAAAACTCAATTATTCTCGGCTAGCACGCCGTAGAGGACATCGCTTAATTTCCCCATCTCGTAGGGCTTCGGCAATACCCCTTTGAAACCGTATTTCTTATATTTCTCGAGTATAGGATCACTCGAATAACCGCTCGAAACTATCGCCTTCACGCCCGGGTCGTACAGAAGGAGCTTCTCAATCGCCTCTTTCCCGCCCATGCCGCCGGGAATAGTCAGGTCCATTATCACCATATCGAAGGGCTCACCTTCCATCTTGGCCCTTTTATAATGCTTTAAAGCCTCGCTTCCGTCCTTGGCGAATTCGACTTCATACCCGATATGACTCAGCATTTCGCCCGCTGCTTCCCTGACTTCGATCTTATCGTCCATTATCAGGATCCTGCCCCTGCCCTGTTTTATAGAAGGATCGCTCTTTACTTCGACGCTTACAGGATTTCCCCTTGCGGGCAGATATACGACGAACTTCGTCCCGACGTGCAGCTCGGACTCGACCGTAATATAACCTCCGTGTTTTTTTATGATCGAATACGAGGTCGAAAGTCCGAGACCGGTTCCGGTCTGCTTGGTGGTAAAGTAGGGGTCGAATATTCTCGATAAATATTCCTTTGGAATGCCTATGCCTTGGTCTGTAATAGTCGTCTTTACGTATTTCCCGTCCTCGAGCGGGATCCCTTTTTCTTTCTTCGCATCCGCATTTTCGATCTTAATCGTAATTTTCCCCTCGTTCGTCATCGCCTGGGCGGCGTTAATCAGTATATTGCTTATCACCTGGCTGATCTGACCCTCGTCTATCTCCACGCTCCAGAGACTGTCCTCCACAACGAACTTGAAATCTATATTCGAGCCGCTCATGGTAAAATTCGCGGTCTCCCTGATAACCTTCTCCAGCGACACCACAGCCCTGTTTTCAAGCGCCCCGCCTTTGGAGAAAGTCAGGAGCTGTGTGGACAAATCCTTGGCCTTGTGGCACGCCTTGAGGGCCTGGAACAGCCTCAGCTTGACTTTCTCGTCCGATATGTCGGGAAGCGAGCTGAGAGAGATATTCCCCATAATGGAGGTCAGAAGGTTATTGAAATCGTGCGCCACTCCGCCGGCGAGCACTCCGATCGACTCAAGCTTCTGCACTTTGAGCAGCTCTTCTTCAAGTTTTTTCAGTTCGGTAATGTCTCTGAAAACCAGAACGACGCCGATTATAATGCCGTCCCTGTCGCGTATCGGGGAGCTGCTCGCCGATACATACCGGCACCCCTCTCTGCCTTTGGTTATGAGAACCGTGCCGCTCTCGAGACCAACAATATTATTTGCGTTTATCGCCTTGCTCACAGGACTCACTTCCTTCTCCCCGGATTCTACATTAACGATGAAGAACACGTCTTCGATGAATCTCCCCATGGCCTCGCCATGGGACCAGCCGGTCAAGCGCTCGGCAACCCGGTTTATGAGCACAACATTGCCTTCCGTATCGGTCGCGATCACGCCGTCCCCGATAGAGCTCAGCGTTACGGACAGACGCTCTTTCTCCTCGAATAGAGCCTTTTCTATGGATTTCCTGTTATTTATGTCCCTCTGTCTCTCGAGTGCATATTTTATTGAGCGTTTGAGTTGATTTACGTCGACCTCGCCTTTTATAAGATAATCCTGCGCCCCGAGCTGGACGGCTTTGAGGGCGAGGCTCTCGTCACTCATGCCGGTAAGAACAATTATCGGGATTACGGGATAACGCTCGTGCAGCTCGGCAAAAGACCCGAGCCCTTCGCTATCGGGAAGCTGAAGGTCTAACAAAACCAAGTCGATACCGTCCTCACCCAGGACCTCTATGCCCCTGGCGAGGGTATCGGCATACTCGATCTCGAATGAAATATCGCCGGTCCCTCCGAGCATTTTTGCGACGAGCCTGCTGTAACTGTCATTGTCTTCGACCAGCAGGGTTCTTATCGGGCGGGTTGTCATATTATCATCCGAATTTCAACCGACATAATGAGAGATTTCTCGAATACTGATTCGTATTTCCTTATACATATCCGAATGCAAAAACCGTACCATTATCGGAACCCTCGATAATCGGTTGCCACTAAAGAGAATTTCCCGGAGTGTGCAAAAATTGTCTATCAGGGAATTGACAAATTACGTAACATTGCCGACTGCAATAGCAAAGCTTTGTCAATTATCATCATCATTGAGGGAATCTGCCGAGCTTATAAAAGTATTTTAAAATGAATTGAAACTTATGGACGCCGTCACTCATTTATTGAAGTGTTGAGATTGAAAACATTGTCTTTCGTCTCGTCATCTTTTTTATTCTTGCTGGCGTACATCAGCTCGTCGTCTTTCACCAGGAGCCTGTCAATAGATGATGGAATCCGCGGATCAAACTTCGCGATACCGCAGCTCAAGGACAGATGGTAGGGTTTTGCCGCCTGAGAATTATAACTATTCAGGTTTTCTTTAATGCGCCGCTTGATGGCCTCCTCCCCGTTCCCGTCAGAATCAGTTGTCACGACAACGAATTCGTCTCCGCTTATCCTGGCAGTCACGTCCGAGTTCCTGAATGTCCGCTTTATCAGCTGTGCCGCATCTATAAGCGCCTGATCCCCGACATTGTGCCCGTAAGCATCGTTTATTTGCTTCAGCCCGTCTAAATCGATCAGGATGAGCAGCACCCGCTCCTTTCTCCTTTCCGCGGCTTTGATATGGTGGTCCGCAAAAGTCAGAAACCCGCGCCTGTTGTAAAGTCCGGTGAGGTCGTCGGTTATGGAAAGGCTGCGCAGGCGCTCCTCCATCTTTTTCCGTTCCGTAATATCGCGGGAATTTACAATTACACCCATAGTGCTCAGCTCGGGAGGGCATAGCTTTCCGATTGATTCGAGAGTGACCCAGTAGCCTTCCTTGTGCCTGACGCGAAACTCCGCCGAATAAAGCCGGTCATGGTCCTGAAGGGTTTCCGTGAATATATCGAGAACCCGGGGCAGGTCCTCCGGATGAATAAACTCGAATACCCTTCTGCCTAGCAAGTCGTCATTGTCATAGCCCAGTATGCGTTTATGCGAGGGGCTCACGAAATTCATCGTGCCGTCCACGCCCAGCATTTCAATCAGGTCCAGGGTATTCTCAATGAGGAGCTTAAACCTCTCTTCCGTCCGCTTTACGGCGTCATCGGCTTTTTTACGCTCTATCGCGTAACGGATCGAGCGGACGAGGAGCCCCGCATCGACCTGCCCCTTCATCAGATAGTCCTGAGCGCCCAGCTGCACAGCCCTGAGAGAGAGCGACTCATCGTCAGTACCCGTGAGCACTATTACAGGGACATCCGCAGCTTCGCCGATGCCGAGCATGGTCTCTATGTTCCCGCTATCAGGAAGGTCGAGGTCGAGAAGGATCAGATCTATGCCGCCCCTCGAAGCCCGTTCATAACCGCCGGAGAATGAATCGTGGTGCTCCACTTCCATCGGGCATGAGGTCTTCTTGGAAAGAATCCTCTTTATCAATTGCGCATAATCCAGATTATCCTCAATCAGCAATACCTTGATATTCTGTTTTATCATTGTGAGTAGAATCCCGCTGTCCTATTCAGTGATTAATTTTCAATTCATTCTCGAACGCTTGACCCGTCGAATATCAGGGGCAGTTTTTTATTATATGATTTAACAGAAAATATAATTTCCGGTCGAGGGTCGACCCGGCACGGAATGCACCCTCCCTCTCTATCTGAAAACCATACAAACTAGTAAGTCAAAAAGCATGCCAAAACAGGCATTTTGTGTAACCGCCATAAGATTATATTATAATTGGATAATTTATAACGATGAACCGGCCGGCCGGCTGGGTTTCACGTAATACGGACAATATTTGTCCAGCCATCCGACATTTCTCAGTCGAATATTATTTCTCGCCGTATTGAGACAGTAATCGGCCCCGGTCACAATTCGCATATCAATACCGCAAAATCCACCGTTTCAGGAAAAGTAGAGAGCGCCCGATGATATATAATGTATTAACAGGAGATACGTAATGAAACTTCTCGTCATCGGAGCGACAAAGGGAATCGGGGCCGCGCTCGCAGCGCATGCGGTCGAAGAAGGGCACAGCATAACAGCACTGGTGCGTAACCCGGAGAAAATGGGCCGGGGCGCTCAAGATATGAGGATAATTAAGGGAGATATACTGGATAAGGGTTCGGTCTCGCTTGCCGTAGCCGGTCAGGACGCTGTATGCATCACGATAGGGATCGGCCCCGCTTTCAAACCGGTCACGGTTTTCTCCGAAGGAACGTCGGTAGTCATGGACGCGATGAAAAGAGAGTCGGTCAGGAAATTAATATGCGTCACGGGGATAGGGGCCGGGGACAGTAAAGGCCACGGGGGGTTTCTTTACGACAGGATCGTTTTCCCGATATTTCTCAGGAGAATATATGAAGACAAGAATATTCAGGAGTCGATTGTACGGAATTCGTCTCTCGAATGGCTGATCGTCAGACCCGGTTTTTTAACGAACGGCCCCGTAACCGGAAGATACAGGGTCCTTACGGACCTGACCGGGATAAAATGCGGGAACATATCGCGCGGGGACGTCGCCCATTTCATCCTCCGGGAGCTCGAAAGCATGAAATATACCGGGCAGACGCCGCTTCTGACCTATTGACCGCGATCGCGGGATCACAATCATTTTGAGATCGGGATATTTTTCGAGTATGGAATTTACCGGAATCCTTGTATTATAATAGTTCGAACAAAAGAACCTTATCAAACCGGAAGCTTATATGCCCTCGATAAAAGACACAAGACACCAGATGGTCCAGTTCGTTTTCCCGGAGCACGCAAACACCCACGGCACCCTGCACGGGGGCAGGCTGATGGACTGGATAATGCTCGCGGGGAGCATTAACTCCTCGCGCTTCGCAAGGGGTATAACCGTGCTCGGCGCGACGGACAGCATCGATTTCATAAACCCCGTGAAGGTGGGGGAGATAGTAGCCCTCGACAGCACGATCGAATATATCGGATCGAGCTCCATGGAGATCGGCGTCACCGTGCATTCCGAGAACTTCGAGACCCGGGAGAAAAAACTCACGACCCACTCCCGCCTGGCATTCATAGCCGTGGATAAGGAGGGAAACCCGAGGCGGCTCCCGGAGGAGCTCGTGCCCTCAGGTGAGGAGGAAACGGCGCTCTACAACGAAGCCGGGAAACGGAGGGAGCAGAGGGTTTCCAAGATCGGCAAGAGGGACGAGCAGGCGAGGAATATAATCGACGAAACCGAAATAACGAGGATGCGTCTCGAGACTACGAAAGTGGTGCTTCCCGAGGACAGCTTCTACGGGAGCTTCATGTCCGTGGGAAAGCTAATGCTCGACATAGACGAGACCGCCGCCATACTCGCCATGAGGTTCGTCAAGGACGTCCTCGTGACGGGCTCCCTCGACGAGCTGTTTTTCTACTCGCCCATCAGGGTCGGAGACATAATTATCTTCAAGTCCGGCATTACCTACGTCGGGAACACCTCCCTCGAAGTCGGGATTAAAGTGCTGTCCGAAAATATATTGACCGGAGAACAAAAACATACGTGTACCGCCTTCCTGACTTATGTGCACGTAGGGAATGACGGAGTCCCGAAAAGGGTGCCCGAGTTCAGACCCGAAACCCCTGAAGAGAAAAGGCTCTGGAAAAAGGCCCAGGAAAGAAAGGATAAAAGGACCGAAAGGCTGAAACGCCTGAGCGAGCTGGTGTCTTGAGAGGCCGGGAATTTCCCGCGTGTCAATTTTTGTGTTAGGATATCACCTCGTATTTATTTTCACGTTCCTTGTATCTTTTAATACAATATCACCGGCAGGTTATAGAATGCTCTCCACATCGGATCACGAGTCAGAATGATATACAGAACGCTTTTTTTTCTCCTCGGCATACTTGTTATCGACATAGTTACGGCGCCGTTTGACGATTATACCCCGCGGACGGAGGTTCGGGGCCAGACCGGGCAGGGCAGGGAAGATGCGGGAGAGAGGGGTCCTGCTTCAGAGGACGACGTAGTAAATCTTCAAAGCCACATCAACATCGTCGACCTTATAATGGCAGTGAGCGAGTTGAATGACGAAATATACGTCATCGACAGCACCGTTCGTCCGAACGAGATCAGCATCATAACGCCCGAGGGCGGGTTGAAAAAGGATGACGTGCTCATCCTGTTCGACACGGTGCTCCGATTAAACGGGTTCGCGGTAGTGAAAGCGGACGGGATTAACAAGGTCGTCAATTCGAGCGATATAAAAGGGGCGAGTACCCCGGTCGAAACCGACAATCAAAAATAAGCTGTACAACACTCAGAAGACAGGCGTCTCGGACCGTTCGTTCCGAATAATCAGATAATTGGAAACCAGTATCAATGCGCCGCCTATCAAGAGATATAAACCTATTTTCTGTGAGAAGAACACCCATGCTATTATCGTGGCGCTCACGGGCTCGAGCAGCAGTATGATACCGGCGACCGAAGCCGACAGTCTTTCGAGCGACCTGTAAAAGAGCAGATGAGGCAGGGCGCCTCCCAGTACGGCAAAAGCCGCGAGATAAGCCCAATCTGCCTGAGACAGGCCGAACGAGAGCCTGAGCAGCCCTTTATCGGCAACGAGAAGATCCATCACAGGCAGCAGCAGGAGAAGCCAGACGGATGCGAATCCGGACCACCCGAACGTAGTCGTTATATAGTGTTGGTCGAGCATCGTGCTCCTTTTGCCCAGAATGACCCAGAGCGATAGCAGCACGCCCGCGGCAAGAGCGGCAGCTATACCGTATAGAGAGCCCGCCGACCCCGCCTCCCACGACTGAAGCAGGATGACAAGCCCCGCAAGACCGAGAAGCGCGGAAAGGAGCTTAACGCGCGAGAGCCTCTCGCCCAAGACGAGCCTTCCTATGAATATCGTCCAGACGGGCTGGGTGTAGAGGAGCAGCACCGTGAGCGCAACAGGCACTCCCAAGGCAATGCCCGTGAACAAGGACAGCTCCAGGAGGCCGCCTATGAGACCGTAGAGCGCATAGAATGGAATTTTATCCCTCCTCAGCATGAAACAGCCGGGCTTTATCAGCACCACGGGGAGGAGGATGACAAAAACGAGCAACGACCTATAGAAAGAGACCTCGTACAGGGAAAGCCCGCGGTCGAGAAGGAACTGACCGCCGGGAGCTATGATCCCGTATAATATCCCTGCAATAATTAAGTACCAGTATTCCCTTTGCATGTGCCTGAATTAAAAAAGATCGAGAGGCCCTCGAACGCTATCGGTCAATCGGCAATCCCGCTGCCGATGCCGGCACCTCTCCTGGTTATTAACGGTTATAGGAAAACGCTCTCTATTTTAAATCCCTGAGCCTCGGCATGACATCTTCGGCGAGGAGCTTCATAGACCTCATCCACTTATCTTCGGGCTTCCACTCGTGCCCCATCACAAGAAGCACGCCGAACCCTCCCACGTGATCGTAGAGCTCCCTGATCTTTTCGACCGCATCGTCGGGACTCCCGACGATCCACAGATTGTCCATCATGTATTCGATCGTGACCTCGGAGTCGGACATGGACTTCTCGGTCTTGAAGATATCGAGGTTCCCCCTTATCTTCGGGACCATCTTGAAGAAATACTCGGTAAAGTCCCTGGCGAGCGTACCCTCCATCACGTCCTTTCTCGCCTCTTCCGTGCTTTCCGCTATATAGATGTCCCTCGCCACGCGCCAGAGCGACTTGTCGGGCCTCCTGCCGGTGCTCGCGGCCCCTTCTTCGACCGACGCCCAGTGGGTCCTCAATACGTCCCTCGTAATGAAATTAATGCTCATCGGTATCCACCCGTTCGCGCCCGCGATCCTGAGCGTCCCCGAGCCCGCGGTGATGCCGGCAACAGCGATCGGCGGATGGGGCTTTTGATACGGCTTCGTGTGCACGCCGAGACCGACGTCCGCCTGCGGCGCGGGAACGGTGAATTTCCACCGCCTGTTCTCATACTTCCCGGGCCTGGGATCGTTCCACAGGTTCAAGATGAACTCGAGCGATTCGTTCGTCAAATCCCTCTGCTCCCCCGATTTGGCGTCTATTCCGAACGCCTCGAAATCCCCGATGAAACTCCCCGCCCCCACGCCCCAGTAGAACCGCCCCTTCGCAAGATGGTCGAGCACGGCGATCCTGTGCGCGAGGACGAACGGGTCGTGGTCGGGAAGGCAGGAGACCCCCGTCCCCAGGATGATATTTTTCGTAAGCGGTATGGCCTTCGCAATGAGGAGGTCGGGAGCGGCTATGTTTTCCCACCCGGCCGTGAAATGCTCCCCTATCCAGGCTTCCCTGAACCCGAGCCCATCCAGGAAAACGAGCTGTTCGAGGTCAGCGTCGAGGGTTTCGGTAAGGTTCGAACCCGCCGGGTGAAGCGGCATGGTAAAGTAGCCAATCTCCAATAGAGACTCCGCTTGATGGACCTATTCGTCCGAGTTTCAGGATATTAACACATCGCGTGTTTTTCTACAAAATGGAATATCGCGTATATCCGATAATCCCGATAATGGTTTTATTTTTTGAATTTGAAAGTCGGCTTACGTATAATCTTAATGCTCCGGCAAGGACCAATCCACCATGGCAGTCATCCCTGGACGCGCCGTAAACGCTATCCGTGAATTCCTGAAACTCGAATCAGCGAGCGGAATTATTCTAGTGGGAGCCGCCGTCCTCGCCCTCATACTGAACAACTCGCCTGTATCGGGCCTGTACGACCTTCTGTTAGATACGCCCGTAGAGATAAGGGTAGGAGCGCTCCAGCTGGCGAAGCCCCTGCTGCTCTGGATTAACGACGGCCTCATGGCCGTATTCTTCCTGCTCATCGGTCTCGAAATAAAGCGGGAGGTGCTCGACGGACAACTGTCGAGCCTATCTCAAATCGCGCTTCCAGGCATCGCCGCAGTCGGTGGCATGGCGGTACCGGCCCTGATATACGTCTTTTTCAATTTCAATAATCCCGGGGCGCTCGACGGCTGGGCAATACCCGCGGCGACGGACATCGCGTTCGCGCTCGGCATCATGACGCTCCTGGGTTCGAGGGTCCCCCTCTCTTTGAAGCTCTTCCTCCTCACCCTCGCGATAATAGACGACCTCGGCGCGATAGTGATAATCGCTATTTTCTATTCGGGGAAGCTCTCACTCATATCCCTAGTGATGGCGGGAATCGCGGTGGCGGCGCTTGCGGTAATGAACTTCATGGGCGTGAAAAGGACCGCGGCTTACGTATTGGTCGGCGTGGCACTTTGGATATTCGTTCTCAAGTCGGGCGTTCACGCGACCCTCGCGGGAGTGGTGCTGGCATTCGCCATCCCGATGAGGACAAAGGACGAGGAGCCCTGCCCTCTCCGGGAGCTCGAGCACACGCTCCATCCCTGGGTGGCTTTCGGTATCATGCCTCTCTTCGCTTTCGCCAACGCGGGCGTATCGCTCGACGGATTGAGCCTCCGCACGCTGTTCGAGCCCGTACCCGTGGGCGTCGCGCTCGGGCTTTTCCTCGGCAAGCAGCTCGGGGTGTTCGGATTCGCGAAGCTCTGCATAAAGCTGGGATTAGCCAGGATGCCCGAGGGAGCGACATGGCTCACGCTTTACGGAACGTCCGTTCTCTGTGGTATAGGATTTACGATGAGCCTGTTTATAAGCACCCTCGCTTTCGACCCGGGCATGTCGGACGAGGGCATTTCGGCGAGGCTCGGAATACTTGCGGGATCATTCGTCTCGGCTGTATTCGGGTACTTATTGCTGAAATATTCCCTCGTGAAGCAAACGGACCAAAACGAATAATTAATGACACATACCCGGAGAAAACCGCACCTTGCGTAATAGAATTCTTAACCGTCTGAAAGGAACCGCCCTCTTCGTTTCACTTTTCTACCTCACATTCTATATTCCGATGTCCCTGACTTTTTACGCCCCGGAGTGGATGAAGCTCAATTGCGAATGGCACGATCGGTGCCGGGTAATCGGATACGATAACGCGCACAGGGGAATAGAAGAGCTCGCGGCGTATTTCAGGCACCAGGGCGAGCTCCTGAGCTTCAGGACCGCAAAGGAGAAAGCGCATCTGAAGGAGGTGCGCGGCATATTCGACCGGATGCTAATAGGCAGCGTTATCGCGCTCATACTGCTCATACTCACATACGACAGAAAAAAGGTCTCGCGTTACGCACTCATCAACGCCGCGGTTATTCTATCGCTCCTTCTGGTGCTCCCGTTTTTCGCGACGTTCTGGAGGGATATATTCCACCCGCTTCTTTTTAAAAACAATCTCTGGATTAACAACAGGTACGACCTTTCTTTTTATATAATGCCCAGACAGTTTTTCAAATATACGATCGCGCTGCTCGTTCTGCTGTCGGTTACTGTGAACGTGGTTCTCTGGCTTATATTACGGAGAAGCGCGAAGAAGCCCTGATTTGTATATTCCTTAATCGAATATATCGCCCGGATCGCATCCATCGGTATTGGTACAAGCCTCGAAGTCCGACTGGTTGCTGTGGTCGGCCTCCATGCCGTACCTGTGGCCGAGCTCGTGCTTCCAGACGGAGAACTCCCCGCATCCCTCGAAACCCCCTTCGGAGACCACAATCGCGTCTATACCGGAGAAGTAGATACCCCCGCACACGTCCCGGCCCACCGCCTCGCATTCAAAACGGTTGGGGACGACGTACACCCTGAGCTCGGACAGGGGAGGGACGACGGTGCCGTCATCGAGCATGAAATCCTCGAACCCGATATCGGAGTCACCGAACTGACAGTTGAGGAATTGCTCCGCCCTGTTGTCGAGGAGGTCGAGTACACGCTGGTCGCCGGCGTTCACCCGGGAATCTATCGCTACCTGCATTTCGTAAAACGGCGTCGTGAGGTTGAAATCCTGGGATTCGACCACTTCCTCATCGATGAGCGGGTCTACCGGCGCAAAAAAATCTTCAACCTGATCGCACGATACCAATGAAAAGATGAAGATCGCGGCGAGCGTAATCGGGAGGTGTCTCATTCAGCCCATCCTTCAAAGCATGTTTGTACAACTTTAAATATGATAACCGACAGATTTTACGGATGCTATCGGAGAAATTCATTTCAAACCCGAAACTTTAGAGTAAACTTTGAACATAGGATTCAATAAGGGGGAGATATAATGAGACAGAAGGCGGGGACGGCACTCATCTGCGCTTTTTTAATATCGGTTTCGTTCTTGAATTGCAAAGCCGACAACGCGAACAATAAGTTCCCTGAAAATTGCACCGGGACGGGGTTCGAGTTCAGGGGCAATAGCATAGTCCTCAACACCGATACGCAATCGACCCAGGGCCTTTATCTGCTGAACAATACATCGGACAGCGACTACTGGGTCACGCACCCAGTTAAAGACCCCGGCGCGAGCGCCGGGTGGACGTCCGACATCAACCCCGGCAACTGGTCCGCATTCACGGTGAACATCCCCGGCTTCGAATTGACGTGCATGAAAACGGGACAGAGCTCCATGGAGACACTCCCCTGTGAAAAGGTCCTCAAGGTGTGCATGATATCAAAACCGTCTTTCAAACCCGACATGAGCGGGAATTACTGGGTTTCCGAAGACAAGCCCCTCGGAGCTGTGTTGGATGAGATCAAGGGCCGCGGGATAAGTTTCTGATAATCGAAATTGGTTATTCCGATATACCCCTGTAAGACCGGTCGAGGAGCTCAACCGGATGGGCCGTTTTGATGTCGAGCCCGTGCTGCTTGATGCCCTTTCCTATCTGAAGCAGGCACCCGGGGTTTCCGGCCACGAGGCAATCAGCACCTGTCTCTTTCAGATGCCTTATCTTGCGCTCGAGTAGCCTCCGCGACATATCGGGCTCCACCATGTTATATATGCCGGCGCTGCCGCAGCAGAGCTCGGATTCGGGAAGCTCCGTTAATTCGATGCCGGGTATCTGCCTGAGGACGTCCCTCGGCTGCTCCTTTATCCTTTGAGCGTGTCCCAGGTGGCAGGCGTCCTGATATGTGATTTTTAAATCGAGGGCTTTCAGCCCCCCGGCGAGGCCTATATCCCCCAGGAACTCCATGACGTCCCTGGTCTTTTCACTGATTTTCCGGGCGCGCTCCGCGAACCCGGGATCGTCCCCGAGTATCTCCCCGTATTCCTTCATTGTCGAGCCGCATCCCGCAGAATTTACGATTATGGCGTCGACGTCCGGGCCTTCGAAGCTCCTGATAAGAAACCTCGCGAAATCCCTTCCTTCGGAGAGTCTCCCGGAGTGCACCGAAAGCGCGCCGCAGCATCCCTGATTCCGGGGAACTAACACCTCGCACCCGTTCTCCGCCAATACCCTGACGGTCGCTTCGTTAGTCCTCCAAAAGAAAACACTCTGCACACATCCGGTCAGGAGCGCCACTCGGTAACGCTTCCTGCCCCTGGCGGGGATTACGTCGGGAAGCGCGCGGGGGACGGACGGGGAATCCACTTCAGGGAGCATCCCCTCCATCTGCGCGAGGCTCGGGGAGACCGCCCTCAGGATCCCCGAAGACTCGACCAGTTTTTTTATTCCGAGCTTTTGATACAAATAGAAGAACGGCAGGAGGAGCCTGAGCCTCCCCGGGTATGGGAACAGGGAGAAGATCAAAGACCTGTAGAGCCTGTCGGCGCAGGGCCGCTCGTAACGCCTTTCTATCTGGGACCTTCCGGCCTCGATGAGCCTGCCGTACTGCACGCCCGACGGGCATGCGGGCTCGCACGCAAGACAGCCAAGGCACATGTCCAGGTGCTTTACGAGTGAACCGGCCATCGGTATCTTCCCCTCGGATGCGGACTTCATGAGATATATCCTCCCCCTCGGGGAGTCGAGCTCGTTTCCGGTCTCCTGATACGTGGGGCAGGCGGAGAGGCAAAAGCCGCAGTGGACGCAGTCTTCTATCAGCTCGGCGCTCGGTTTGTCCGTCTCGTCGAAAGCGTCGTACCTACTTTGCTGCATACTAAATGTTTAGCCTTTTCTTATTGTGAAATCAAGGGCGGCGTAAGGGGCGCTCCCGAGAGACCTTCTTAAATCATCGCTGCCGGAATAGCTTTTCCTCACGAGCTTCCGCGCCTGTACGCGCAGTTTCAAATCGGTCCCCGAGAACGGATAGGGTGAGACCGTAAAGTTGAAGCCGTCATCCGATTTAAGGGCGAGCCTTCTGGAATTGCCCTCATAATCGACGGGCACATCGGCGATCTCCATGGATTCCCAGCCGTGGCAGAGGGCGAGGGAAATTATATCCCCGACCTGGAGCAGCCTGAGGTTTATTTTGACTTCCCGGGGGACGCCGCCCGGTTTCGAATGTTCTATACCGAGCTTATCAAAGACAAACCCGTCTATCGCGCCCTCGAGCGATTTCGCATATACGTCCGAAGGGTCCTTCGTTAAGAGCTTCCGGTTGAACCTCGCGAAATGGAGCGCGACGAGGGCCGAGGCATAGGGATGCTCATCAGAGTGAGGTTCAAAGGACCCTCTCCAGATGTCGGTCTGGTCGGACGACTCCATCTCCATAAAATTAGCCGGATAACCGTTTTCGGGATTTATTTTGGGGGAGGAGTCCCACTCCTTCCACCCGCAGTCGTGCTCTCTCACGGCGAAAAGCACCTCTTCATGCGGTTGAGGAGGGGAGAACGCTTCGTTCCCCCAGCGCTCCATGAGATTCCCGGCTAGGACCGCGTGGTCATGCTGGGTTATAAGAATCCACCCGTCGGTGTCGTCTCTACGTATCATCACATTCCCAAGGCAGAGGCTAAACGAGTAAAAAGCGGGAATATCCTAACCAAGCGGGGAGTGGAGCGCAAGGGATTATAATCCGGTTTCTATATTTCAGAACAGCCTGCCGGGATTGAGTATATTCCCCGGATCGAAGGCCGATTTTATCCTTTTCATGAGGCCGAGCGACGAACCCATACCGCCCCAGACGTCGAGAGCAGGCTTTATATCCGGTGACGCTTCCCTGACCACTAGGATGCCCCCGGCGGATTCGGAAAATTCCCTCAGCTCTTTCACGGAATTAATCACGGATTCCTTATCCCCGCCGATCGAGATAATCACAACCCCGTTAGCAGCCCTCGCGGACGCACGAGCGCGGACACCGTATTTATCCGATAATCCGTCGAGCAGGAGAAACACTCGCGGGACATCCGAGATGAGCACGCCTGTCTTAAGGACCGCGCCCGGGGAGGCCGGGGACCTCCATGGAAATTCCCTCACTTCATCCCAGAAGGCTTCTTCATTCTCACGCGGAATCACAAGGCCCTTTCCGCCGTTCCTCCGCGAGACGTCCGTAACAGTTTTCACCTGGTCCTCCACGGCCCGCGATACGTTCATTATCCTTACGGCGAGCGAGTATCGTTTGCAGTCCGAACCGAGACCGAGTCTTTCCGTTATGCTTCCCGCGAGTCCGGGATTCATGTGCTCGATCGCGTTTATCACGAGGGCCGAGTCAATGAGGGACCTGACCGCGCCGTGCGCTTCGTCGAGGGATTCGAAGCAGGCGAAATATGTTCCGGATGATTCGGGGACGGGGTAGAGCCTGAACGTCGCTTCCGCGATTATGCCGAGGGTGCCGAGGGAGCCGACGAAGAGCTTCGGCATGTCATACCCTGCGACGTTCTTGACTACTTTCGAACCGCCTTTAAAGATGCTGCCGTCCGCGCGCACGACCTTCATACCGATCAGGAGCTCCCTCGAAGTCCCGTACCGGAGCCGGAGAGGGCCGCTGTCGTTTGCGGCGATAATACCGCCCACGGTCGCTCCGCCCTGTACGTGCGGGGGGTCGACCGGGAGGAACTGATTCTTCCTTCGGAGATGCATCTGCAGCTCGGTTAGAGTAATCCCGCACTCAGTCGTCGCCACGAGATCAGCCGATTCGTGCTCTATAAGACGGTTGAGTCTCCTGGTAGATAGAACGATGTCGGCGCCGAGGGGCTTATTCCCGATCCCTCTCTTGGTCCCCGAGCCTCTGGGCACGACCGAAGCCCCTGCGCGCGACGCCGCCTTCATGATTTCCGATATCTCTTCTATGCTATCCGGGAATAGTATGATTTTGGGTATGACGCCGTCCACGGCGGACGATTCGAGGAGCTGCGGGTCTTGACTTGCGTTTTCACCGCCGACTATGCCGGTCAATTGATTAAATATGGAGGATTCAGGCATCGATGCTCAATTACCGTCCGAAGCTTTCTATTCGTTATGAATTTAATGACTCTTGCCGGGACTAATACATCTCACCGAGACCCGACTTCTGGAGAGCGTGCTCGGCATAGGGCTTCATTCCCTGCTCGACGCAGGTCCTGGGCGTGGGGAAGACCTTCCCGGGGTTCGAGAGACCCTTACTGTCAAACGCGCACCTCATGAGGTTCATGGTTTCGAGATCGTTGTCGTCGAACATCAGCGAGAGGAACCTCTTCTTATCGTTCCCCACGCCGTGCTCCCCTGTGATGCTCCCGCCCGAATCGACGCACACGCCGAGTATCTTGCCCGCAAGCTCGAGCGCCTTCTCCGACTCGCCCTCTATCTTCGAATTATAGAGCACGAGGGGGTGCAGGTTCCCGTCGCCCGCGTGAAAGACGTTCCCTACTCTGAGACCGTACTCCCTGCTGAGCTCCCCTATCCTTCCCAGAACTTCCGCGAGTTTGCTCCTCGGTATGACGCCGTCCTGGACATAGTAATCGGAGCTCACTCTGCCCATGGCGGGAAATGCGTTTTTCCTCCCCTTCCAGAAGAGGTCCCTTTCCCGGGCGTCCCTGGCGATCCTTATCTCGAGCGCTCTATTCCCCCGGAGCACCTCCTCGACGACCGGCATCTGCGCATCGACCTCGGCTGAGGGGCCGTCGAGCTCCACGAGGAGTATCGAGCCGGCTTCCACGGGGTATCCGGCGTGAACGGCCTCTTCGACCGAGCGGATACAGAGGTTGTCCATTATCTCCATCCCCGCGGGTATCACCCCCCTTGCGGTTATACCGGAAACCGAAGCCCCGGCGTCCTCTATCTTGTCGAATGACGCAAAGAGCGTCTTTACGGTCTCGGGCTTCTTTATTATCCTCAGGGTGACCCTCGTGACTATACCCAGAAGCCCTTCCGAGCCCACCATGAGCCCCATAATGTCGTAGCCCGGGTGGTCGGGGGTCTTCCCCCCTGTCTCTATAATCTCCCCGTCGGGGAGAACGACCTCGAGTCCGAGGACGTGGTTCGTGGTTACCCCGTACTTAAGGCAGTGCACCCCTCCCGAGTTCTCGGCGACGTTCCCGCCTATGGTACAGACTATCTGGCTCGAAGGGTCGGGGGCGTAATAATAACCGTGGGAGCTCACCGCATTCGTAACGGACAGGTTGGTCACACCGGGCTCGACGACCACGCGCTCGTTTGGTATATCAACTTCGATTATCCTGTTCATCCGGGCGAGCGATATTACTATGCCTTCTTCCGTGGGCAGGGCCCCTCCCGAGAGGCCTGTCCCCGCCCCTCTCGGCACAAACGGGACGTCTTCGTCATAACACATCTTCATTACACGCGATACCTCGCCCGAAGTCCTCGGCAGCACGACAAAAAGCGGCTTGATCCTGTAACCTGTCAGGGCGTCCGAGTCATACGCGAGGAGCTCGTCGTCCGAGTATATGACCCCGTCCCGTCCGAGGATTCCGAAGAGCCTTTCTCCGAAGCCCCTCTTCCAGTCGGGCGATCTGTGTTTTGTTTCCTCAATCGATTGCATATTATTATTTGTTCGGGAATCATTATATCATTGTTAGATGCCGAGACCAATCTCAGACTATCTCCCTCCGAGTGGGCAGTATGCTTGACATTCCCTCAGTAGACGGTAAATTGATTTGCTTAACTCTAATAGTTAGAGGCAGATAAAATGAAGACTTTTATGGCGAGAAGCGAAGACTTCGAGAAGAAATGGTTCTTAATCGACGGGGAAGGGAAAACTGTAGGGAGGCTGTCTTCAAAAATAGCCAGGATCCTGAGAGGTAAAGAAAAAGCCCAATTCACCCCTCACGCCGATATAGGAGATTTTGTAATAGTCGTCAACGCCGACAAATTGAAATTTACGGGCAACAAGCTGGAAGACAAGAGATATTACTGGCACACGGGGCACCCGGGCGGGATAAGGTCCATAGCCGCCGAGGACCTCTCGAAGAAGAAGCCTAGAGAAATATTAAAAAAGGCTGTCTGGGGCATGCTCCCCAAGAACAGGTGGCAGAAAAAACTCATAACGAGATTAAAGATCTACACCGGAAACGAGCATCCGCATGCGCCGCAGAAGCCCGAATCCCTGGAGGTATAGCAGATAAATATGGCTGAAGTTAACTATTACGGAACCGGAAGAAGAAAAACATCGATCGCCAGGGTTTGGCTCAGAACAGGCGACGGAAAGATAACGATAAACGGCCGGGAAGCGGAAGAGTATTTCCCGCGCGAATACTGGAAGGTACACGCCCTGGGACCGCTGGCAACGACCCAGTCGGTCGGGAAGTTCAACGTCATGGTCGACGTCAAGGGCGGCGGTCTTACGGGCCAGGCAGGCGCGGTGAGGCACGGGATCGCGAGGGCCCTTCTCCAGGCGGACGACGCCAACAGAAAGCCGCTCAAGGTAGCGGGCCAGCTCAGCAGGGACTCGAGGATGGTCGAGAGGAAGAAGTACGGACTCAAGAAAGCGAGACGCGGACAGCAGTTCTCAAAGAGGTAAACCTTACCTTGCCTGATACCGGGAAAAAGAAATCGGTTTCAATTAAACACAGGAAGATTATCCCCACCCCTGAAGGGAAGCTCGGCGTTCTGATTCCGGGTATAGGCGGCGCAGTGAGCACCACGTTCATCGCCGGCGTCGAGGCCATTAAAAGGGGGCTCGGAAAGCCCATAGGCTCCCTCACCCAATTGGGAAGAATAAGGCTAGGAAAGAGGACAGAGAAAAAGTCGCCGCTCATAAAGGAATTTTTACCGCTTGCGGAACTCAAGGATATAGTATTCGGGGGATGGGACATATTCCCTGATAATTGTTACGAAGCGGCTATTAAAGCAGGCGTCCTCGAAAAAAACCTGGTAGAAGAATTAAAGGATACACTTCAGAAATTAAAACCGATGCCTGGCGTATTCAGCAGGAAATACGTCAAAAACCTCAACGGTAAACACCTGAAAAAAGGTAAGACCAAGATGGACCTCGCCCGGCAGCTCATCGAAGACATCAAGAGGTTCAAGAAGGAAAGCGGCGTATCACGGCTCGTTATGGTATGGTGCGGAAGCACGGAGGTCTTTATCAGGCCGACTGCGGTGCACGCCACCATGGCCTCTTTCGAAAAAGGCCTCAGGGAAAACCACCCGGACATTGCGCCGAGCATGATATACGCTTACGCGGCCCTTCAGTGCGGAGTGCCGTATGCGAACGGGGCTCCTAACCTGTCGGTAGACGTTCCCGCGCTCACGGACTTTGCCAGAAAGAAGAAAGTCCCGATAGCGGGGAAAGACTTCAAGACCGGGCAGACCCTGATGAAAACTATCCTTGCCCCCGGGCTCAAGAGCAGGATGATCGGGTTAAGCGGCTGGTTCTCGACGAATATACTCGGGAACAGGGACGGCGAGGTGCTCGATGACCCATATTCTTTTAAAACAAAAGAAGAGAGCAAGCTGGGTGTCCTCGAATACATGTTCCAGCCCGACCTCCATCCCGACCTCTATTCGAACTACTATCACAAGGTAAGGATCAACTATTACCCCCCGAGAGGCGACGCCAAGGAAGCCTGGGACAACATAGATATTTTCGGCTGGCTCGGCTATCCGATGCAGATCAAGGTCAACTTCCTCTGCAGGGACAGCATTCTGGCCGCACCAATAGTGCTCGACCTCGTGCTGTTCCTGGACTTGGCTAAAAGGGCCGGGTTCGACGGAATTCAGGAATGGCTGTCCTTCTATTTCAAGAGCCCGATGTACGGAAAGGGGCTTTACCCCGAGCACGACCTCTTTATTCAGCTCATGAAGCTGAAGAACACGCTCCGTTACATGAAGGGCGAGGAGCTGATCACGCACCTCGGCCTCGACTATTACGACCTGATGTAATATCCGTATCCGCTTAAGCAATCAGATTTATCAGATAGGAATGGCTATAGATAGGTTTATGTTATGCCTGTGTGCTTATGGCAAGCCATTTGCGCGTTATGTAGAGGTTCCCTTTCTGGTCCCTGTTTCCGTGCTGCTCGAGCGCCGGCTGGACAGCCTCTTTCATAGCCTCGACGGCCGCGTCGACGGGATAGCCCCTCAAAGCCCCCGCGGCATACTGCTGGAAGGAGCTTATGTACTCCCAGGCTTCTCTCCGCATGTCGACCGCGTATTCCTTGACCTCGACCAGCTTGAAACCCGCTTCCTTTACCAATTGCTCGTAATAAGACCTGGGAAGGAATTTCGAAGCCTCGGTCCTGGAATCGTCTCTCTGTCTGCTTATACCGCGGTCCCTGAGATACTGTACCGCGTTTTTAACCTGCGTGCGGTAGAAACCGAGAGTTTCGGCGGGCCTTGCTTCTTCGTAAAAGGCGGTATTGAAGAAAAAGAGGCCTCCCGGCTTTAAGGCTTGTTTTATTCTCTTAATGCTGTCGAGCTGTTCCTGCTCCGAGAGGTAATGTATGCCATTCCCCCAGACTGCTACGTCGATGCTCGCGTCGGGTATCGCCATATCCTCGACGGAGGAATGTACCAATTTTAATCTTTCGACCGTTTTCTCGAGC
>JAHKKQ010000095.1 GCA_020027805.1 Candidatus Dadabacteria bacterium | reverse complement strand
GTCAGCGGAAGCAACAGCCCCGAATGAGTTCTCGGTTCCCTCCTCTCTCGGAGACGACGCGAGAGAAGACAAGCCCGACAGGGATACCTTCACTTTCGACGCGGTCGAAGGGGACGCTATAGTCCTCAGGCTGGTGAGAGATCAGTTCAAAGGACACATCGGGTCGCAGGCCAGGCTTAAGCTCCGCCCCGCCGGAGCCGGCTCCGGCGAAGAAGTAGTCTCGGGCAGTGTTCCCCTCAAGCTGGAGACGACTATATCGGAAACGGGGTTGTACGAAGTCGTCGTCGAGCAGGATGTCAAGCAGAAAGACGACTGGTACAGGGGGGATTATTTCATCGTTCTCAGGCCGGGCATTGCGGAGCTCATACCGGGCGAAGACGTCGAGTTTTGATCTCATGATGCGCTGAAATCCGCCGTGCGAAAATACCTGACTCGTTATTATCCGAGATCGGGCGCCGGAGCGCGTTTCATCGTTCCGCCGTGCCCGCGGGGTGCTGTCCGTTATTAAACCCGAGGACCCTCATTGAGGAGGAGGCGGTCTCCTCCACAAGCTCCCCGTAGGGCGTGTCGAGCATGCCGCTCGTACGGAAAAGAATCGCCCGCGTGATCATGCCTATGACGAATGCCGCGCCCATGTTCTCGTCCATCCCCCTGAAGACGCCCTCCCTGACCCCTTCGCCTATAATTTCGACGAAAATGTCCCTCGGCTTTTTTTTGTCGTCGGGCATCTTCCGTAGCTCAGTGTAGTGGCCTATCATTATATAGGCGTACGCGTCGGGCTCCTTCTCCGCGAACCCGAAGAATGCCCGGACGGCTGCCGAGAGCTTTTCCGCGGGACCCGTGACGGACGATGCTTTTTCCTGGAGCTCGCCCCTGAACTCGTCCATATAACGGACAAAGAGCTTATAGGCAAGGTCCCCCTTGCTCTCGAAGTAGTTGTAAATGGAGCCTTCGGACACCCCCGCCTTTTTTGCTATTTCCTTTGTCGTCGTGCCCGTTATGCCCTTTCTGATAAAGAGCCCGAGCGCCGCGCTCTGGATCCTCTCGCCGGGGTCTATCGCTTTAACACTCTTCTGTGTCTCCATGTTATGAAATCCGAATCAATATGATATGCGTAATATATCTGTATTCAATTTATTAAGCCGCTTTAATTCATCTTTACGCGTTCACGTTACGAAACTTATTTTATAAGGCCGCCGAAGCCGCCGAGCGCCTTGCCGTTTTTATGGAACGGGCTCGCGTTCATGGCTTCCCCGCTCCCGAAGGCCGCAATATTATAGCCCATCGGGGATTTGAGCTCGCCGTTCCCGAGATAAAACGCCTTTCCCGCATCGAGCCACTCCCCGGTGTTGTAGTCGTTTACATATACTGCGAGGGGCTTCTCCCCGCGCTTCTCCGCATCTTTCATGTCATCGATCATGCACCCTATATCGTCGTATTTTTTAGCCTCGCCGTTCCCTGTGATGAACTGGGCGGCGAATCGTTTGTCGCTTATAATCATCCTGCACCTCTCGCAGACGTCCTCCCCGTAATGGACGGCGTGAGGGCCCGTATCTATCCTGTCCCTGCAGGCGGCGAAGCCCAGAACCACAAGCAGTATCAGCAAGTATTTCATGATTCTTCCCTCCTCCATATGCTGAATGTTAAAAAGGCGCACGCGAACGGTATTACGGTCCAGACCGCCATGACGGAGAGGAGTATGAATATCACCCCTTCCCTGCCGAACGTCCGGACGGCGTAGACCCCCACGGGGCCCAGTATCTCGAACCTCGGGCTAAGCACGAGGACGGAAGCTATCTTGAACACCTCCGCCGGGTTTAGAAGCGCAAGCGCGAATACCTGCTTTATTCCGAGGTCCATAGCGACGGCAGTGCCCATGATGCCGAGGTCTCCGAGGACGATAATAAGGAGCCAGAGGAAAACCGCGACGCCTATGGCCTTGGAAGCCCTCCTTGAAAACACCGAGACAACGAACCCCACGCTCAGTAAAGAAGCCGCCAGGAGCCACGAAAGGAGCGCCGTCAATACAAATTCCGCCGCGTCGCCGCTCCCGCCCCTGAGAGCGACCCCTATGCCGGCCAACCCGAAACCGAGCGATATCGAGAAGCATATAGGGACGAGAATCCCCAGGAACTTCCCCGCGAACACCTCGGCCTTGGTCACCGGGTGCGAGAGCAGGTACTGGAGCGTCCCGTTCTCCCTCTCCCCCGATATGCTGATCGACCCCGTTATAAGGGCGATCAGCGGCACGAAGAGGAGCACGAGGTTAATAAGGCTCGCGGCCGTCCTGCCGTAGCCCGATATGCCCGTGATCTCGTTCCTCCCGGGCGCGATTGAAAGTATGAGCACGGCGAGGACGGAAAAAGAGACCGTATACAGGACGAACCACCTGTTTTTAAGCGACTCCCTCGTCTCCTTCCCCGCAAGTATGAGTATATTCCTAATTTCCATCCCTGTCCGCTCCTTCGAGTATGTTTTCCATAGTCGGCTCCTCCACGCTGAACCCGAGAACGGGTATGTCCCTCGACATAAGCTCCCTGAGAGGATGGAGGCTGTCACCTCCCTTCACCTCGACGAGGAATCCCCTGCCGTTCCTGCCGTGAACGATTATGCCCGCGCCCGAAAGAGCCGATGCCGCAAGCGCGGCATACTCGTCCGGGACGGCGATATTCATCTTCGTCCCCAAACCGAGGGTCTGTCTCAGCCTGTGAGGCTCCTCGTCCACGACGACCCTTCCGTCTTTCATCAGGACCGCCCTGTCGGCGAGATAATCTACTTCGTCCAATCTGTGCGATGAGAAGATCACCGTCTTTCCGTTCTCCTTGTAATCCTTGATGAGTCTCAGGAATTCGGCGCGCGCGTGCGCGTCGAGGTTGGAAGTGGGCTCATCCAGAATAAGGAACATGGGCTCGGAAAGAAGCGCTATCGCGAAAGAGAGGCGCTGCCTCATGCCCCCCGAGAGCTCCGAAGCGTACTTGGATGAATGCTCCGCGAGACCGACCTTGTCGAGCACCTCCGCCGGGCGTCCCTCGTCCACATTCCTCAGGCGCGCGAAGAACCGCACAATGTCCAGAGTGCGCATATCATAGAAGAGGGGCTCCTGCGGGAGGTATCCGATTAGTGACTTCGCCTCCTTGGGATGGTCTTTCACCCTGATCCCGCCTACAGCGATATCGCCCGAGTAGTCGAGGAGCCCGAGTATGCATTTAATCAGCGTGCTCTTTCCGGCGCCGTTCGATCCGAGCAGCGATACGGCTTCCCCTTTTTCAACCCGGAAGCTCGCCGAGTCGACCGCCTTCAGCTTTCCGAAACTCTTGGTTACGTTCTTAATCTCGATCAAGTCAGACTCCCTTTCAGCTTTTCCTCATATATGCGTAAAAAATCAGGGGAAGCGCCACCATGGAGAGGGAAAGTATAATCAGCTTCGCAGACGGCTCCCCTCCCCCTGTCCTCAAGCCCGGAGGTATCCCCGAGCGGACTCTCGGATATTCGTCCGTCAGCTTGGGCTCGGGCTTGATAACGGGAAACGCCCGGGACGCGAGCTCTATCGCCTTCGCCACGGGGCTGAACACGAAGATCCTGAGCTCGGGCTTCGCGTCTATAAGACTCTCGAAGAGGCTCTCGGACGTGTAGGGTATCTCGCCTATCCCGTCCCCGTTCTCGTCGTACCCTATGTAATCGCTCCAGTAATTCCCGCTCCCGCCGCTCGACCATTCGTTCCCCGCCAGCTGTCCCCCTCCCCTCACCTCCACCTGCTCGTCGTTGTCGACGAAGCTGTTCTCATGGAACGCGTTCCGCCTTATGGAAGGCATGAACGAAACGCCGATGTCGTTGAACGCTATCACGTTGTCGCTAATCTTGTTCCACGAATCGACCAGGTAGGGCGAGTTGTCGAGAAAGATGCCGACGCGGTTGTCAATGATGAGGTTGTCACTCGCTACCACGTCGTCCAGGTCCTTGAACCCTATGCCGTACCCCGTGCCGACGCCCCGGTTATTTACGAACCTGTTCCTGTAGAACTGTATATCCACGCTGTACATGAGGAACCCGCCTACGTAGTTGTTCCTGAATACGTTGTCCTCGAATTTGTTATGATTGCTCGACATGTAATGGAGCCCGTATCTGCCTTCCTCGACGACGTTCCCCTTTATAAGCGTATCGCTCGACCACCAGATTACGAGGTCCCTGATTACCGATATATCGTTGTCGATTATTTTAGTCCCGGAGCTGTACCAGAGGCGTATGCCGTCCCCCCTCTCGGTCATCTGGACGTCCTTCCCCCTTATCGTGTTGCCGCGGATGACGGTATGGGGAGAGTTCTTGATGTATATGCCGAACAGCACGTCCGTCAGGCGGTTCCCTTCGATGAGCGTCCCTCCGGCCGTATCGAGGAGTATGCCGGTATCCTCGTTCGAGAGGTGCGAACCCGAGCCCCTGACCGTAAACCCCTTGAGTGCGGAGCCGGGGGCTTTTATCTCGATTACCGTCCCTGTCCCTCCGCCGTCTATCACGGGGTTGTTCACGCCCGTCAGGCTAAGCGTCTTATCCACAACGATGCGCTCGTGATAAACGCCCCCCTCGACGCTAATTGTGTCGCCTGGGGAGGCGGAATTTATGGCTTCAGCAATGGAGCTTACGGGGCCGTCCGGGGAAACGCGTATCGTCGTTCCGAATGCCGGTACGACGGAAGCCCCGGAAAGGGTAAGAACGGCTATCGCATATAAATAGGATAAGAAGCATTTGGTCACGGTTCACCCTGTATTTATTCTTTCCTTACCTGCCGCGTCTTTATTCCTTTCTTACCTGCCGCTCGAATCGATCAGGAGCGGCTTGTAAGCCCTCCTGTGAAAATATAGGCCCACCAGTATGAGAACGGACGCAGCGATAGACATGTAGAGGCCGACCTCCCACGTTGCCACCGTCGCGAATTGAGCGATCTTGCCTTCGCCCAGGAGCGGCGGGACAAACGGCTTTATAGCCCCGCTCAGGGGGGCCCTCTTGTCGAGGTTCATCCCGAAGCTCCGCATCCAGAAATAGAGGTCCCCGAGGAAGAACGCCGGGTACATCACGGCCGGTATGCAGAGGAAGAGCGCGAACGGGCTGTGCACGTAGACGGCTCCCGCTATAAGGAGCGCAATCCCTATTATAATAAATATGCTGAGCGTGCGTTCCAGCACCGCGGCCTCGCCCAGGGGCTTCATACCTATATAGTGGTTTAGCCCGTCTATCTCCTGGACGTCCCCCGTAAGCCTGTTCACATACATGCTCGCCGTAAGCCCCTGCGGGTACTGGGGCGCGATGAGCGTTATCTTCCAGTACGGGAGGAAAATCGAGATGAAGAGCAGCACCGCGGCCGCGACGAGCACGATCGAGGGGATGAGGAACCTCTTCCTCTCCTTCTCCCAAAGCTCCTTCGGTATCCTCGGCCCGAATATCAATTCATTTTCTTTCATTTAATCATGACCTCCATTTTGGAACTGCGTCCATTATCAATTCGTTGACAGCGGGGATTCCCCCGGAGATAACTCCGCAGGCGGGGAATCCCCGACAGCATACGAGAGCAAAGGTATAAGCATAAGTCTTTACAGACCGCCCAGAATGCTTTTCGCGTTCAGGCCCGCGGTCGCGGCCTTAACATAGTACTGCCACGCCATGTTGTACTCGTTCGTAGCCTTCTCGTAATCTTCCTTTGTCATCGCCTCGTCGGCGGCGGCCATGTTCTTGTCGCCCTCGCCTAACCACGCGACGGCATCCTGTATCAGACCCTTTACGTCTGCGTTGCCCTTGTCCCCGGTCTTTCCGAGCTCGTCCGCGACGCCCACCACCACAACCCTCGTGTCCTTTGCCTGCTTCTGCCAGGACACGGCGCTGTCCTTCCACGCGGAGGGGTCCGCGGCCAGCGAAAACCCGGCCGTCATACACAGAACGCCCAGCAGAACGATTGCGACATATGAAATCCTTATATTCAGCGTATTCATTTTCTTTACCCCCTTTTTCAGATTCTGGTCTTTACTAAAGAGGACGCCCCTTCCATCACTTCCCGTGACAAAAGATCCGGAAGAGACGCCCTCTGAATTTTACGACTTAGGCTGCGTCGGCTGCACGAGGAGATAACCCATCATCTCCAGGTGTAGAGCCGAGCAGAATTCGGTGCAGTAGAACGGGAACACACCCGGCTTGTCCGCGGTGAACTCCACAGTGCTGCTTTCACCGGGCTCGAGACTCAGGTTCACGTTATAACCGTCTATTGCAAACCCGTGTGTCGCGTCCCTCGCGCGCTCGACGTTCGTCAGGTGCATGATGACCTTGTCGCCTTCCTTGACCGAAATATGCTCCGGGTTGAAGTGGCTCCTTATTACGGACATCCATACCTCCACGGTATCCCCGTTGCGCACTATCCTTTCGTTGCCGATGGCCGCGGCCTCTGGGTCCACGCTCATCGTCATCGGGTTGAATCCGACTTCGGGGTAAACGAGCCACGGTTTCAGCTTGTCGGCCTTGACCATCTGCACGTAGTGAGGCTCGCCCACGCCTATGGGCATGTCGTAGAGGAGCTGCATATTCTTCCCGCTGATGTCGATGAGCTGGAAGTTCTGGGGATGGAGCGGCCCCACGGGCAGGAACCTGTCTATGGACCACTTGTTCAATGCAACGCAGTATTTCCCGTCCGGGGCGACCGTATCGCCTTCGGCGCACACTACGTGGCCGATGTTGTACTGCACGGGTATCTTCTCGACCACCGTCCAGGCGTCGGGACCGTCGTAATCGGGCGGTCCGAGCTTCCACTTGGCCAGCGTGCTCTCTACGAACACGCTCGTATAGGCGTTGCCCTCGTTGTCGAACTGCGTATGGAGAGGGCCTAATCCTATCTCGACCTGCTTCTCCATCACGTCGGCGAAGTTGAGTATCGGGACGCCGAATGGGTCCTTACCCTCGACTTTGTTATTCTTGATGGCGTCCATTATCTTCTCGAACGAGTAGACCGTGGCGTGAGTGTCGAGCTTTCCGGACGCGACTATGAAATTGCCGTTAGGAGAGACGTCCACTCCGTGCGGGCTCTTGGGTATCGTCATGAAGTAGATGAGCCCTTCCGCGATAGCCGTATCGAGAGGGATTATGTACTGGCCGTTTAAATCCTTTGCCTTGCCCTCTTTGAAAACCTGCTCGGCCTTCCTCCAGTTGAATACATGCAGGTAATCCGCTTCCCTCTGGGATATGCCCGCTTCATAGGGCGGGTTACCCTCGTTTATTCCGCCTGTCGCCATCTCTGAATTGATGGAGTTGCAGAACGCCCACCCGTCGCTGACCTTCTTCCCGGCATCGCACAGGTCCTGCCAGTATGGCGGCAGCTCTATCGAGAACGACTGGGATTCGTCTATCCTGCCCTTCTCCCTGTCGAACTTGTGGAACGTGGCGAGTCCCCTGTACTTTTCCTTGTACTCGTCCATCCCCGCGTACTCGTCGAAGGGAAGGGGGGTCGAGTATTGAGTCGTTTCGATAACGTACTCGGTGTTCGGCGTCACGAAGCTCGCTCCGTGATCCGAAATCGTATTGGGGTTTTTGATAATCTGCTTCGTTTCAAAATCCCTGAGGTCTATCACCGCGACCCTGGCGTTCGCCTTGTCGTTAACGAAGAGGAACTGACCGTCGTAGTCCCCGTTCGTCTCGCTGAGCGATGGGTGGTGGACGTCGGCCCACGTGAGTTTCTTGTTTATTCCGCGAGGCATGTCGCCCTCTGAAAGAATCTCTTGCGATTCCGCTGACCCGGTCGCCCATCCCTGCCAGGGCTCGGGCGTGAAAACGCCTATCGTCTTCAGAAGTCTCATGGAAGGGACCCCGATCACGAATACCTGACCCGAATGCCCGCCTGAGGCGAACATTACGTAGTCGTCATACTTGCCCGAAGGTATATAAGTCTTGAGGGCCGCTATCACGTCCTTCGGAGAAAGCCCCCTCTCGACCGCGATCTCCTCCACGCTTGCGGGTATATCCACTGCCGCTGTCCCCTGGTCACCCGCTTCCTTCTCCGAGCCGGAGTTCTTACAGCTCGTGAAACATACGGGCGTTATCGCAAGAAGAAAAACAGGCAGTAACGCTAATAATCTCTTAATTCTTGTCATTTCTACACACCTCCTCGAGTGTTTTGGATGAATGATTTATTCACTTACTTTTTATTGGAATCTTCGTATTCGAAATAATCGATGAGGACGTCGATCTCCTCATCACTGAGCCCCAGGTTGGGCATCGG
>JAHKKQ010000094.1 GCA_020027805.1 Candidatus Dadabacteria bacterium | reverse complement strand
GGCCGGTTCCACGTTCTCCGATTCTCTGGCGAAGCACCCGAAGGTGTTCAGCAACCTCTATACCCAGCTTATTAAAGCCGGCGAGACGGGCGGCGTGCTCGACGTGATCCTGCAGAGGTTGGCCAGCTATCTCGAAAAAATGGATTCGATTAAGAGAAAGATTAAAGGAGCCATGATCTATCCCGCGGTAGTCATCAGCGTAGCCATTATGGTCCTTGCGATTGTAATAATATTCGTCGTTCCCGTGTTCGCCGAGATGTTCAAGGATATGGGGACGGCCCTGCCTGCTTTAACACAGGCGGTGGTCGATATCAGCTTTTTCACGAGACATAATATTCTTTATATATTGATAGCTATCGCAGCCATATTTTTCCTTACGGGATTTAGCTACAGTAAATCGTACAAGATGAGAAGACTCTTCGATGCGTTCCTGCTCAAGTTGTGGCTCGTGGGGCCGCTGCTGCTGAAGACTGTTATCGCGAGGTTCTGCCGGACGCTCGCTACGCTTACGGCAGGCGGTATTGCCATACTGGACGGACTCGAAATTACGGCGAAGGCCTCGGGCAACATCATAACCGAGGAAGCCATACTCGAAGCCCGGAAAGGGATTAGCGAGGGGCAGATGCTTGCCGAGCCGCTAATGGCCAGGCCCAAGCTCTTCCCCCCGATGGTCGTGCAGATGATTTCGGTCGGCGAGCAGACGGGTGCCCTCGAGGATATGCTGAATAAAATTGCCGACTTTTACGAAGAAGAGGTCGATATAGCGGTCGCATCCCTGCTGTCGGCACTGGAGCCCCTCATGATTACGGTCCTGGGAGCCACGGTCGGGGTCATAGTCGTCTCGATGTACCTTCCGATGTTCAAGCTCGTGTCTACCATGTCGAATTGACGGGTGAATTGATGCACTGACCGACTATCGGCGTTTAACTTTCCTTAATTCTTGTACATTCATTGACAGAGCTGTGTTTATTACCATTGCGGCAATTTAACTGAGGGTATAGTCTTAAAGCGAATATGAAAGTTCTTCAGAATCCTGACGGAGGTCTAAGGAGCTCGGTAGTACTAAGGGTGATCATAACGACCGTCCTGCTCGGGTCGGGAGCCGTGATATATTACGGCAGAGGCGCGAGGAAAGAAGCCTTTTGTATGGCCGTAATCGTGGCCGTAATTTATTTCCTGAGCCTCGTTTCTCTCCTGCTCCAGACTCTTTTTCAGCGGTACCCCAAAATTTTTAAGATCACTCAGCTTTTCTTCGACCTGGTTCTCGCTTCGACCGTAATCTTCGTGACGGGCGGGAAGTCGAGCCCTTTTATATTCTTGTACGTCTTAATTATTATTTATTCGAGCATCGCGCTCACCAAGCTTGCGAGCTACGTCACCGCCCTCGTTTCGGGCCTTGTCTATGTCCTGATCGTCTTTTACCAGATCAGGGCCGAGGTACCGATAGATCCCGGTCAGAGTATCTGGAGCTCCGTCTCCGAGTGGGGGGAAATAGGGCTCGTTTCCACATATTTTCACCTGACCGGTTTCCTTCTCGTCGCGATCCTCTCGGGGTATCTCTCGGAGAGGTTCCGGACGGCGGGCAGGGAGCTCGGCGAGAGCGAAAGAAGCCTGCGGATTCTCCGGAATCTTCATGAGAATATAATTCAGAGTCTCACGAGCGGGGTAATAACGCTGAACCTGGACGGCAAGATCATATCGGCTAACAGGACCGGTCTCGAAATCCTGGGCATAAGCGGCGAGGATAAGATTTTGGGCAAGGGTCTCGGTCAGTTCATGACGGGACTCCATCTCGAAGACCTCGTTTCGAAGAAGAGGGAGCAGATGCTATATACGGCGCCCGACGGCAGAATGGTCACGCTCGGCTTCTCCTCCTCCGATCTGAAAGATACGGACGACAAGACGCATGGGTATATTATCATATTCCAGGACCTGACCGAGGTTAAGGAGCTGGAAGACCGCTTGAGGACGTCGGAGAAGATGGCTCTTCTCGGTCAGCTTGCGGCGGGTCTCGCACACGAGCTGAGGAACCCGCTTTCGGCCATCAGCGGCGCCGTCGAGATACTGAGCAGCGACGTAAAGCCTACGGAGGATAACCTGAGGCTCGTACGGATGGCTTCTCAGGAAGTAGAGAGGCTCAATCTGCTAGTCGAGGACTTTCTCATACTCACGATGCCGATCCAGAAACTCACTACGCTCGTAGACTTCGGGCGGATCGTAAACGATACTGTCGAATCCTTCGCGAAGACTATACGGCGCGGAAACATAGAGATAATAAACCAGGTTGAAAATGGCATATACGTCCAGGCGGATTCGTACCGCCTGAAGCAGGCGGTGTGGAACCTCCTCCTCAATTCCGTTGACGCCATGCCGATCGGCGGTCTGATAATAATTAAATCGAAGACCGAAGAAAACAACGTTGTTATCGAGATTTCGGACGAGGGCAAGGGAATAGACGAGAACTTTATCTCGAGGATCTTCGATCCGTTTTTCACTACAAAAGAGGTGGGTACGGGACTGGGTCTCGCGATTGTACAAAAGGTTATAGAAGGTTATAATGGAAATATCAACGTGGTGAGTTCCAGTGGTAACGGGGCGACTTTCGTTATCACATTGCCGAGATTTAAAGAGGTGCCTGCCGATGTCAGACATTGAATCCCGCCCGGAGGTATTAAATGGGGCAAAATGACAGCAATATTCTGGTCGTAGACGACGAGCCGGGCATGAGGGAATTCCTGGAGATAATGCTCCAGAAGGACGGCTATAACGTCGAGACCGCCGCCGACGGTACCGAAGCCATAGATAAGATCGAAGAGAAGCTTTTCGACCTGGCTATCGTTGACATCCAGATGCCGGTATTGAACGGGATCGAGGTACTCAAGAAATTTACCGAGAAGAGCCCTGACACTACGGTGATAATGATAACCGCGTACGCCTCGCACGAGACTGCGATCGAAGCTATGAAGCTCGGGGCATACGACTATATAACGAAGCCCTTCAAAATCGATGAGATTAAGCTGGTAATAAAGAAAGCGCTCGAAAAGAAGAAGCTCGAGCGTGAGAATACCAGGCTCAGGAAGGAGCTTGAGACACAGTACGGATTCGGAAACATCATTGGAAGAAGCCCTTCCATCGTAAAAGTCTTCGAGCTGATAAAACGGGTATCGGAGCTGAACGTGAGCGTCCTTATCGCCGGCGAGAGCGGTACGGGGAAAGAGCTCGTGGCGAGGGCCATTCATTACAGCGGCTCGAGACATGAAAAAGCCTTCGTCCCCGTAAACTGCGGGGCCATACCTGAGTCCCTGATGGAGAGCGAGCTCTTCGGTTATAAAAAGGGCGCGTTCACGGGCGCAGTGAGGGATAAGCGCGGACTGTTCGAGGAAGCAGACGGCGGCACCATTTTCCTGGATGAAATCGGGGACCTGCCGCTCCATCTTCAGGTAAAGCTGCTGAGGGTGCTCGAAGATAAGAGAATAAGAGCCCTCGGCGGCACCGAGGCTGTAAGCGTGGATGTCAGGATCATAACCGCGACGAATAAAAAGCTCGAAGACGAGGTCGCAAATGCAAAGTTCAGGGAAGACCTCTTCTATCGTCTTAACGTTATTAAAATCGTGCTGCCTCCTCTGAGGGAGAGGAAGATAGACATATCTCCGCTCGCAATTCATTTCATTAATAAGTATTCGGTTGAGATGGGGAAGGATATCAGGGGCATTTCTCCGAAGGCCCTAGAGATACTCGAGAACTATCATTATCCTGGCAACGTGAGGGAGCTCGAGAACATAATCGCCAGGTGCGTGGCCCTCGAGTCGTCGAACGTCATACGTCAGGAAACGTTGCCCCAGCTGGTCACCGGAAGGGATTATCTCGACCTCGATACGAGCTTCGCGTCGAACTCGAGCCTCGATACGCTCCTCGGGGATGTCGAGAGAAAGATGATAGAGAAGGCGCTCAGGACGACGAACGGAAACAAGACCGAAGCCGCGAGGCTCCTCGGTATAACGCTCCGCTCGCTCAGGTACAGGCTTGCCAAACACGAGCTCGACGATGGAAACGGGGACGACCTCGAGGATATGGACGAGGCGGGGGAGTTATGAGTCTAAGCACAGAAAACCAAATCGGCGCTGGTGATTCACATCTTGTATTTCCCGAAATCGCCTTCCGGGATATTGTCCAACAACTCGGCTAACTTTTCTTTATCTTCGTCTATCTCGATTTTCTTCGATTTCTCGATGACCTCTTCGTTGACGTATATCGGGGAGTCTGTCCTGAGGGCTATGGCGATCGCGTCGCTCGGCCTCGAATCCAGTGAGTACTCCTCGCCATCTCTCTTGAGATAGATGCGCGCGTAGAATGTGTCGTCCCGGAGGTCGGTGACCTCTATCTTCGTCACTATAAATTTCAGCTTCTCGATCAGGTTCTTTACGAGGTCGTGCGTGATGGGTCTTATGCGGGGAGTTTTCTCAAGCTCCATGGCTATAGAACTCGCTTCCATAAACCCTATCCATATCGGAAGGGTTTTTTCGTTCGCGGCGTCCTTTAATATTACGATAGGGGTGTTCGTGAACGGGTCGAGCGCTATCCCTGAAACCTTCATCAGAAGAAACATAAGCCACCTCCCTTCTAATTATACAGACAGTTCGCCGCGAAGGGAATTAAACAGCCCCTCGGTGATCCTGACCTTGAGAATCTTTCCTGATAGCGCGCTGCCACCCTTGAAATGGGCGATTCTGTTGTGACTCGTCCTGCCTGTCAGAATCTCCGGATCGTTCTTGCTGGGCCCCTCGGCCAGCACTTCTTCGATATGTCCGACCCTGGCGCGGTTTTTTCTCATTGTGACATCCCGCTGGAAAGACTGCAGCTGCGAGAGCCTCCTGCCTGAAGTCTCATCGTCCACGATCTCGTCCGCAGGGCAAGCGGCCGCGGGAGTGCCCGGACGGGGAGAGAATTTAAAGGAGAACGCGCTCTCGAACTCGATTTCTTCGAGTAATGACATAGTGTCGTTGAAGTCACGCTCCGTCTCGCCCGGGTACCCGACGATAATGTCCGTGGATACCGCTATGCCGGGCGCTGCGTCCTTCAATCGTTTAACGATATCCGAGTACCATTCCCTCGTATACGTCCTTTTCATCTTTCCGAGTATCGCGTTTGACCCGGACTGAACGGGCAGGTGTATGTGGCGGCATATTTTAGGCACGTCCCTCACCGCTTCGATCATCCTTGCCGTTATGTCCCTCGGGTAGGAAGTCGTGAACCTTATCCTTTCAAGGTTTTCCACGTCGGCTGCGGCCCTGAGGAGGTCTCCGAATTTATAACCGTTCTCTTTCCATGAGTTGACTGTCTGGCCTATGAACGTCACCTCACGGACACCCTTGTCCACGAGGTTCCTCGTTTCTCTTAATATGTCCCCGAGCGGTCTGTTGATTTCATCGCCCCTTACACGGGGCACTATACAGTATGAGCACCTTTTATTGCATCCCTGCTGGACCGAAACGAATGCCGTGACCTTTCCTTCACTGTGATATGGCTCGATATCGAAGAGCTCCTCTATGTCGTAAGAGGTTTCTACGGTCCTTTTCTTCTCATTTTCTATTTTCTTAATCAGCTCGGGCAGCCTTGGGATCGCTCTCGGGCCCAGTACGAAATCGAGATACGGCATTCTGTGAAGGAGCTTTTCCCCGTAAAGCTGCGCGACGCAACCCGAGATGCCGACGATGAGGTCGGGGTTGTTCGACTTCAAATGTTTATACTTACCGAGGCTGCTGAACGCCTTCTGGTCTGCTTTATCCCTGATGGCGCACGTATTGATTATGATAATGTCGGCTTCGGCCGGGTTGTCGGTAGTCTCGGCGTCAAGAGCGTTCCGGATCCTGTCGGAATCGTACTCGTTCATCTGACAGCCGTAGGTCTCTATATATAAATACTTATTTCCCATGTAATTAACAATGTAACGCTCGTGCCGGGCTTAGTCAAGAAAAAATCCGGGGTGAAAATATACGAGGGGGGGGTGGCTATGCTGCCGATCTTACCCGATTGACACGAACCGGGAAATTTAGTAGGATGGAGGAAAGTTGCGGGGGAAAGGAGGCTAAAGAATGAGCGGCGGCACGGCTGGCAGTTCGGATGCGCGGAATGGGATATTCGCCTGGACGAGGGACATAAACACCGATCAGTGGAGGGCGTTTTACGCCGCTTTCCTGGGGTGGACCCTCGACGCAATGGACCTGCTTCTTTTCGCGTTCGCAGTGGGGTCCATAGGGGAGGTCTTTAACCTTTCGGAGGCGTGGGTCGGGGCGTTGTTCTCGGTCACGCTGTTTTCTTCCGCTTTCGGCGGTGCGCTCTTCGGGATAGTGTCGGATTACATAGGGCGAGTGAGAGCGCTTACGTATACGATTATTATCTATTCCGCATTCACGGGCCTGAGCGCCTTCGCCCCCAATATTACGTTTCTTCTCGTATGCCGTTTCATACTGGGGCTCGGAATGGGGGGCGAGTGGGCGTCAGGCGAGGTGCTTGTCGCCGAGAAATGGCCCAAAGAGCACAGGGGAAAGGTCATCGGCATGGTCCAGAGCGGGTGGGGAATCGGCTACATACTCGCCGCTATACTGGCAACGCTGATCATCCCGTTTTTTAAAGCCGGTCAGACTTATACCATACCTCTCCTAAATATAAGCCTCGACGGGCTCGACCTCGGATGGAGGATCCTTTTCTTCGTCGGGGTTGCGCCGGCCTTTCTGGTCTTTTATATACGGAAGCACCTCGACGAGCCCGAGGTCTGGAAGAAATCCAGCGAGATGAGAAAAGCCGGGAAGCTGAGCGAAAAGGGTCACGGCTTCACTCTGGGTCAGATATTCGCACCCGATCTGATCAGGTATACGATTACCGCCTCTCTCCTCACGAGCCTGTGCATGATCGCCTACTGGGGGCTCTATTTCTGGCTGCCTCAGTTCCTCTCGAGCGACAAGGGCGTGGGCCTGAACACCAAGGGTTTTATCTGGATCATACCTATTAATATAGGAGCGTTCATCGGGTGTAATACGTTCGGGTTTATAAGCGACAAGTTCGGGCGGAGGCCCGTATTCGTAGGGTATCTCCTCGCCATGGCTGTTCTCGTTTGGTTTTTCGGCCACGCGACAACTTTAAAAGAAGTCCTCATCCTGGGGCCGTTTATCGGGTTTTTCGGCACGGGTTTTTATTCCGGATTCGGAGCTATATTCTCCGAGATATTCCCGACAAGGGCGAGGGGGACCGCTCAGGGGTTCTGTTACAACGTCGGAAGGGGGGTATCGGCCGTCGCCCCTCCTCTCATTGGGTTCCTCGTGGACAAGTACGGTTTTGCCGTCGGGCTCACGACGGTTTCGGTTTTTGCGGTCGCGGCCGCGATAGTTGTTCTAACCCTCCCTGAAACCAGGGGCAAGGCGCTCGATATAGAATAAGTATCGAACCCGCAGTCATACTCATTTGTTCTATCCTCCGGTATTGTTCCGCGTGTCGGATATCCCGACTGCTTCGGTAACCCATTCCGTATTCGCGAGTATCCGCTAGCACGGCCGGCTTTTGCCGGAATTTTCTTATGCACGAAAATCAATCCTGGGTGCTTAAATACTAGGCAATGGAGATATTATGTTCCTTTTTCCCGGGACCCGGGTCTTAGGCCAAATAATTCAATAGTTTCAACCGGTAAGAGTAGTCTCAACTTTAGGTGTTTCTGCGAATCCCGGGTGGCATGCCTCTTGCCAATATAACAACCGAAAGACCGATTTCGCAATAGACACGGGGAGGGTATTTGGCCGGTAATGCTGCCAAGGCTCATGTGTCGGCACATTAAGAAATAAGGATTATAAAATAATTTAAAGGAGGATAGGTCAGAAATGAAAAAGTTAACTCTCATGATTCTGATGTTAACTCTTTTGTTGCCGGTCGGTTCGATCCCTTCATTTGCGCAGAGCACCGAGCAGGAGATCCAGGAGCTCAAGCGGATGGTCGAGCAAAACAGCAAACAGAACGACGAGCTGATGAGGAGGATAGAACAGCTCGAATCCGAGAAGGCCGCTACTCAGGTTAAGATGGACAAGTTCATAACCGAGCAGGAAGACAAGGACCTGAAATATGACGGTCTCATGACTTTCTTTGACGCCATAGACCTCGGGTTCTATGTTGACACCACATATCAGTACGTCTTTAACCGCGGTCTCACTGATAGTCTGCAGCTGAGGGCGCTATATCCCGACAACCAGCAGTTCGCTCTGAACGCCTTTACGATCTCGGTG
>JAHKKQ010000232.1 GCA_020027805.1 Candidatus Dadabacteria bacterium | reverse complement strand
GGAGAACGAATACCCCTGGCCCTGGCAGATAGCTTCAATCAATATCATGCGCTTTCCCGACCAGTACCCTCTCGTATATCCGCAAGGCGCGGGCAAGGATTCAGCCGCCTATAAGGGATACGAGATATTCAAGGGAAGGTGCGTCAGGTGTCATTCGATGAACCGGCAGGGCGGGAAGGTGGGCCCCGACTTAAACGCTCCCCGGAGCATCGTTACATATCGCTCTGAATACATGATAAAGGAATTCATAAAACACCCTTCTGTGTATCGCTATACTCAGATGCCCGACCATCCCGACCTGACCGATCAGGATTTGACCAATCTGATCGCGTATTTCCGATACATGAATGGTTTGAGGAAATAGATACTACCTCTTCTCGACAATCATTTTCATCCCGTATTTCGGGCGTATGGTAATGAGCGGGTCAGGCACGGCCCTGTGCCCCGGAGCGAGACTCATCTTCCACCGGGAGGCAATTGCCGCGATCAGGAGCACGCCCTCCATCCACGCGAACGGTTCCCCAATGCAGCGCCTCGGCCCTCCGCCGAACGGGAAATAGGCGAACTTGGGCAGGCGCGAGTCCTCCTCCTCGCCCCATCTGTCGGGGTCGTATTTAAGCGGGTCGGGATAAAAACGCCCGTCGCGGTGTATTACGAACTGGCTCATGTATATATCCGCCCCCGCGGGCACGGTGTAGCCGCCGACCCGGTAATCCTCTATCGCTCGCCTCGCGAGCGTCCATGCCGCGGGATATAGCCTGAGGGCCTCCTTGAAGACCCGGTGCGTGTAGGGGAGCTTGCCGAGGTCGTCCACTGACGGGAGCCTCCCGCCAAGGACCGTATCGATCTCTTCGTGGAGCTTCTTTTCGGCTCCGGGGTTTTGAGAGAGGAGATACCATGTCCATGTGAGGGAATTGGCCATCGTCTCCTGCCCGGCGAGGAAGAGGGTTATGGCCTCGTCCCTCACCTGCCTGTCGCTCATCCCCCTGCCGTCCCCCTCTTCGTCCCTGGCTTCGAGGAGCATCGAGAGGAGGTCGTCTTTCTGTCCACTATCTCTCCGCCTTTCGTCTATGAGTCTGTAGATCACGTTGTCGAGCCGGCTCACTGCCAGTAACCCGCGTTTATTTCCGGGGAGGGGCAGGTAATCGAGGATTTCAGAGAACGGAAATACGAACCTGGGAAATAGGTTCACTATGTCGGTGAGCGATTTGACGATCTCGTCCGATTCCGATTCGACGTCCGCGTTAAAGAGGGTCTTGCTCACAACGGCGAGCGTGAGCCTCGTCATCTCCACGTGTATATCGACCGTGTCTCCGTTCTTCCAGCCCCCGCCCGTGCGCGAGCCGTAATCCGCCATAACGTCGCCGTAGGATTTTATCCGCTTGTAGTGGAACACGGGCTGTATGATTCTCCTCTGTCTCAGGTGGAATTCGCCTTCACTCGTGAGAAGCCCTTCCCCGAGGACTATCTTGGCCCGGTTAAGCGCGCGGCTCTTGGTGAAGCTGCGGTTGTGTGTGACGAGCACCTCCTTCACGTGCTCGGGGTCGTTAAGGAGATATATCCTCCGCGAGCCCAGTTTGAAATAAGCTACGTCCCCGTACTCTCGTGATATCCCCGTAAGGAACCCGAGCGGGTCCCTGAAATAGCCGATAAGGGAGCCTATGACCGGGAGGCCTCTTGGCCCGGGAGAGGAGACGGTTATGGAAGACATAAAAACCCTGCGCCGCATATTGAACGATTATAAAACTATTGCCGTGGTGGGGCTTTCCGATAAATGGAACCGTCCGAGCTACTTCGCCGCCAAGTATCTCCAGGAGCACGGCTACAGGATAATCCCCGTCAACCCCGGGCATAAAGAGATCCTCGGTGAGAAGTGCTATGCGAGTCTCCTCGATATTCCGGAGAAGGTGGATGTCGTCGATATATTCAGGAAGGCGGAAGACGTCCCCCCCATAGTCGAAGACGCGATTAACATCGGGGCGAAGGTCGTATGGATGCAGCTCGGGATAATAAACGAAGAGGCCGCGAAGCGCGCGAGGGGAGCGGGGCTCGAGGTCGTCATGAACAGGTGCATGAAGATAGAGCACGGACGGCTCTTCGGGGGAATTAATTTTATCGGGGTGAACCGCGGGATAATTTCGTCCAAGAGGTCGAAGCAGGTCCCGTAACTGATTTACCGCGAAGACGCCGGCGCACAAAGGAAACAAATAATAATATTTTCTTCGCTTCTTCGCGGTCCGGAATCTCAGGAGGGGTAAAGATGGCTGACAGGAAATTCGGGTTTGAAACGTTGTGCATTCACGCGGGGCAGCTCCCCGATCCGGCTACCGGCGCGCGCGCGGTGCCGATATACCAGACGTCCGCATACGTATTCGACAGCTCTGATCACGCGGCGAGCCTCTTTAATCTCCAGACGTTCGGAAATATTTACAGCCGCATAATGAATCCTACGAATGCTGTGTTCGAGGAGAGGATGGCCGCGCTCGAAGGGGGGAGGGCTGCGGTTGGCGTCGCGTCGGGCATGGCGGCACAGTTAGTTGCGTTGCTTACAATTGTTAAGTCGGGGGACGAGATAGTATCATCCGGCACCCTCTACGGGGGTACATATACGCAGTTCGACATCAATTTCAGGGACCTCGGCATAAACGTGAATTTCGTAAACCCTGACGAGCCCGAGAATTTCAGAAAGGCCATAACGAAGAAAACGAAGGCCCTTTTCGCCGAGACGATAAGCAACCCGCTCGGTAACGTGCTCGATATAGAAGCCGTTGCTAATATCGCGCGCGAGGCCGGCGTACCGCTGATTGTAGACAATACTTTCGCGTCGCCGTATCTATGCAGGCCGATCGAGTTTGGAGCCGATATAATCGTGCATTCGGCGACGAAGTTCATCTGCGGGCACGGCACTTCGATAGGCGGCGTTCTCGTCGAGTCGGGCAAGTTCCCCTGGGACAACGGGAAATTCCCCGGAATGACAGGGCCGTCCAGGGCGTATCACGGTGTAAGGTTCTATGAGACTTTCGGGGATTTCGGATATACGATGAAGGCTCGGTGCGAGATACTGAGGGCGTACGGCCCGGCGCTCAGCCCCTTTAACGCGTTCCTCTTCCTCCAGGGTTTGGAGACACTCAACCTCAGGATGGAAAGGCACTGCTCGAACGCCATTGCCGTAGCGGAATTCCTTAAAGACCATCCCGCTGTAACATGGGTGAATTATCCGGGGCTGCCGGACAGCCCGTATTACGGGCTCGCGCGGAAATACCTCCCCAGGGGGGCGGGCTCGATCTTCACGTTCGGAATTAAGGGCGGAAAAGAGGCCGGGATCAGGTTCATAGAGGGCGTCGAGTTCCTGAGCCACCTCGCCAACGTGGGCGACGCGAAAACGCTTGTAATTCATCCGGCATCGACCACTCACCGCCAGCTGAGCGAAGACGAGCAGGCGGAGGCCGGCGTAAACCCCGAGATGGTCAGGATCTCCGTAGGACTCGAAACGCTCGACGACATTCTCTGGGACATAGACCAGGCGCTCCGGGGCTCACAGAAGGCATGACCTGAGCTAATGCCGGCAGCGTCTCGCGGGCGGATCGCGCAAGATAAAATTCACATGGAAAAAGGTATGAAACTAGGGATAGCGCTCGGCGGGGGAGGGGCGAAAGGCTTTGCTCATATAGGCGTCCTCAAGGCCCTCGGGCAGGCGGGTATCGAGTTCGACATGGTTGCGGGCACGAGCATAGGGGCGCTCGTAGGCGCGGTATATGTTGCGGGGAAGCTCCCCGAGCTGGAGCGCATCTCGAGACGGTACGGGGTAAAAGACCTGCCCTTTTTACTGGGCCCCACCTGGCCCCGTAAAGGTCTTTTCAGCGGGAATTATATTGAGCGCCTGCTGAACGATATTGTCCGTGTGGAAAATATAGAGGATTTAGGGAAACCATTCGCCGCTATCGCTGTCGACCTGAATAAAGCCGAGGTCGTTACTTTTACGCGCGGGAATCTGTACAGGGCTGTACACGCCAGCATGTCTATTCCGGGTCTATTCACGCCCGTGATTGATGGGGATAAGATACTGGTGGACGGCGGTGTCCTGGAGCCTGTCCCCGTGAACGCTCTCAGGCGTCTCGGCGCAGACGTCGTGGTAGCGGTCGATCTACTGAGCAACCTGTCTCCGATAAGCGGCGGCGTGAAGACGAGGCCCGTGTTCGTAGATTATATCCGCTCTCTGGCCGAGAAGTTCTATATGGAGGATCTGATCGGGGCGAAGGACCGGGAAAGCGAGGTCACTATGTCCCTCGTCGATATCATACAGAGGAGCTCTATAATCGCGCAGAGGA
>JAHKKQ010000231.1 GCA_020027805.1 Candidatus Dadabacteria bacterium | reverse complement strand
TGATTTAATAGTTATAATGACTTACGGGGGCGGCAGATTTAAAAAGGAATTTATCGGGAGCGTCGCGGAGAAGGTGATACAGGAGGCGCACTGCCCGGTGATAACCATGACCCCATGACAGACCCGCGGCCCTCACAAATTGACGTGAAATGAATATAAATAAAATACTCTGGCCGACAGACGGCTCGAAGGAATCCGGGGAATCGCTCAGGCTCGCACTATACCTCGCCCGTATATACGGCTCCGAGATAATCTGCCTCCACGTCAGCGGGATCCAGATACCGTTAACGGACCTCTATCCGAGCTACGAAGGCGTGATAATGGATATAGTCAAAGAGACCGAGGAGAGGTTCGGTAAGGAATTCAAACGCATAGAAACCGAAAACCCGGGGGTCAGGTTCTCGACCGACGTCGTCAGGGGGAGCGTCGTCGACTGGATCATCGAGAAGGCGAAGACCGACGGGGCCGGGCTCATAGTCATGGGCAAGAAAGGCCACGGTCTCATCGGGAGCGCGCTCCTCGGGAGCAATACGCTCAAGGTGCTGAGGAATTCGCACGTCCCCGTCCTCTCGGTCAAGACCGGGGGCGAAAAAACTGAATACGACATAAAAAAAATACTCGTTCCGCTCGATATCTCGGACACCGCTGATTCCTCCCTCACGTACGCGCTGGGGCTTGCCGGCAAGCTCGGGGCTTCCGTAACCGTCGTATACGTATTCTGGATCGATGCGAACGTCTATGAATTAAGCCCGGATTTAGTCCACGAGCTGTCGGGGCATTCCGCAAAAGAGCTCGGGCTCAGGGCGGACGCCGTGAAAGACCGCTTCTATAAGGACAGCGGGGGCGCGCCCGGGGCAGGGATAGAAACGCATGTTCTGACCGGCGTAAGCCCCGCCCTCGCCGTTACCGACTACGCGGACGAGAACGGGTTTGACCTTATCGTGATAACGACACACGGGAGAAAGGGTCTCGAGAGGATCATACTCGGCAGTGAATCCGAAAAGATAATCCGGGAAGCCCGCTGCCCGGTCCTCGCGATAAAGCCCTGAGGGAGTGAGAAGCGAATGACAGGAAGAATTATTATCGTTTCGGCGGCTTTTATATGTCTAACGGCGATCACCCTCCTTTGCTCGGCTGCGTCCGGAAAAGAAACCGGAGCCCCGGCGGACAAGGGTATTGCAAAGGGGAAGCAGCTCGTTATCGAAGGGAACTGCGATTACTGCCACACCCCGCTCGTAGAAACAAATGAAGGCCCCGTGCCCGATATGAAGAGGAGACTCTCCGGTCACCCCCGGGACAGGGAGATACCCCGTCTGCCCGATGCGGGTATCGGCTCCCCGGAATGGATAGAGTTCCTGGGCACGCTCGGCACGACTGAGTGGGCAGGGCCCTGGGGTCTCGTATTCGCGAAGAACATAACGCCCGACCCGGAGACCGGTATAGGGAAGTGGACGGAGGAGATATTCGTAGAGACCATCAGGACCGGGAGACACATAGACTTGAAGAGGGACGTTCTCCCTCCCATGCCCTGGCAGGACTACGGCAAGCTCGGGGACGAAGACCTGAAATCGATATTCGCCTACCTCATGACAGTCGCCCCCGTCAAAAACGCTGTCCCGAAACCTGTCCCGCTGCCCGGTAAATAATCCGGGGAATGATGTAGAATTATCATATAAACGATTCCGGCGTTTCCAATGCGCAATCTTATCGATTAAAATAATCCGCTATCCGGCGACTGAAAGGAGGATTTCAGGTTGATAAAGAAAATAGTTTGGGCTTCAGACGGGTCAAAGGACTCTGTCGACGCGCTCGCTTACGCGGAGTCGATAGCCCGGCCGCTCGACTCGGAGATCATAGGCCTCTACGTCATCCCCGACTACTTCGAAGTCCGCGCGATTGACGAATTCCCGAGCCCGGAGCTCGACCTTCTGGCCGACTGGATAAAGGAAAAGGAGTCGAAGGGCAGCGACAGGCTCAACAAAAGGAAGGGCCGAGGAGAGGAACCTGCTTGGGGCGACCGCGCTCAAGGTGCTGAGGCGCTCGAGGATACCGGTGCTCATCGTAAGGCGCGAGTGCCGGCAGAAGGCCGTAAAAAGGATCCTCGTCCCTACAGACCTCTACAACATAATGTCGAGGGACCTCCAGCTCGCGCTCACGCTTGCCAGGGACCTCCACGCCGAGATTTACAGCCTGAACATCGTTGCGACGGGCGAAGGGAAATACCCGCCCAAGCTCGTCGAGCTGATGAGGGGGGACGCCTACAACAAGCTCACCGAGCAGGTAGAGGAGGCGAAGCTCGAGGACAGGGTGGAAACGGCGGTGGAGACGGCGCGGAACGCCTGGATAGGGATCATCAACTACGCCAGGGAAAAAAATATCGACCTCATAATCATGAATACGTACGGCGGATATAAATTCAGGCGGGAGGACTTCATCGGGAGCGTCGCCGAGAGGGTAGTGCAGGAATCCCACTGCCCCGTTATCACGGTCAAGCCCGTTTAGGCAGCCGCAAGAATTCCCGTTTCGCGGAGCAAGATGTTTTCGGCGATCAGAAACAAGCTCTTCGTTCCCATATTACTGATATTCCTCATCAACGCGTTCGGCACTATCGGCTATATGGTCGTAGAGGGGTGGAATTTCATGGACTCCCTCTTCATGACCGTGACGACCCTCACCACGGTCGGGTACGGGGAGGTGCACGACCTCACACCCGCCGGCGAGGTATTTACGATAGTGCTCCTTACGCTCGGCGTGGGGACGATACTCTATCTCCTGAGCGCCCTCGCGAAGATAGTGCTCGAAGGAGAGCTGACACAGATAATCGGGAGGTCCAGGATGGAAAGAAAGATTAAAGATCTGAAGAACCATTACATAGTCTGCGGCTACGGGAGGATGGGGAAGACCGTGGTCAGGGAGCTCGCGTCGAAGGGCAAAGATATCATCGCGATAGAGAAGGAGCCGGTCGATACGGCGGGTAAGGAGGACCTGGTTATCATAGAGGGGGACGCCACGAGGGACGACGTGCTGATTAAGGCCGGGATAGAGAGGGCGGACGGTCTCATTTCCGTCCTCGCTACGGACGCCGAGAACCTGTACGTCGTACTCAGCGCCCGCGGGCTCAACCCCGGCCTGCTCATCTATACGAGGGCGGGGGACGAAAGCTCGGAGAAGAAGATACTCAGGGCGGGCGCCGACAGGGTCGTATCCCCGTACCACGCGGGAGGGATGAGGATAGCCAACATGATACTCAAGCCGGCCGTGGTGGATTTCATAGAATACGCTACTACGGCGGGGAACCTCGAGATACAACTCGAGGAAGTGAAAATACTCCCGGGCTCCGTCCTCAGCGGGAAGACCCTCGAAGCGACCGGCATCGGGAAAGACCTCGGGATTATCATAGCCGCCGTAAAAAAACCGGACGGCACGATGCACTTTAACCCGACGTCGAGAACTATAATTGAATCGGGGGATACGCTCATCGCGTTAGGCGAGATCTCCAAGCTCAAGACACTCGAGATCATGTCCGGCGGATAGAATGCCGGGCATCAATCCGCTTCGAACGGGGCCTCGGCAGCCCTTTTCATCAGCTCCCTCGCTTTGGCCAGCCCCTCTTCCGCCGCGCCTTTTCCATCGTTCTTATGCCCCGGGACGTTGACTATGACCCTGAGCGTCATAATTCTGCCCTTCACCCGCTCCTCCTTTTCGATATACCCGAACGATACTTCGGTCGCATCCCTATCGGCGTTATAAAGGGTATCGATCAGGTACAGATTGCAGTAATCGGACATACATGCCTCCGGTTGAGCCCGTGTGACGTTTCTACATAATAAACAGCAAAAACAGTGCCACTCCGAAATCCATCTATAAACAATGGAAATTCTATCCATCCGCCTTGCGCCATGTGTCATAAAATGCGACAGATGACATAGAGGGCCCACGGTCAGAACGGTTAATACCCGTTTTCATACGTTAATCTCGAACCGTCGATATGGCATTAATGTTGCAATGATCAATCGTATATATTTGATGAGGAGGCAGATTATCATGAGCGGGAAAAGAAAAACCCGGACCGAGTTGTTGAGCGAGGTCATAAACAGGAACGTCGTAACGGTTTCGCCCACTGCCGCGCTTACGGAAGCGGCTTACCTGATGATGAACGAGGACATAGGGGCGCTCGTTGTCGTGGACGGCGGCGCGAGGCCGGTCGGCATTATCACGGACAGAGACCTCGTCGTCTCCGCGATGGCGGAGGGTGTAAACCCGGACGAGACAACCGTCGAGGAGATAATGACGAAGGACCTCGTAACCGTAGACGAGGAAACGGACTTATTCGAGATGCTCAGCATCCTATCGGAGAATTCCATCAGGAGGCTCCCCGTTACGCGCGGGATTAAGCTCGTAGGCATAGTGTCGGTGGACGACCTTATAGTCGTCGTGGCTACGGAGCTCGTAAACCTCGCCATGGCCCTCAGCAGTAAATCGAAGGTCCTCTAAAACATGCCGGGACATATTGTGGTAAAATTAAATTGCCCTGGCGGACATGCGCTCATGCGGCGGTAAGAGGGAAATAATTCTTTAAAGTGAGACTGATATGGACATAAAAAGGATTCTCTGGGCTACCGACGGGTCGCGCGAGGCCGA
>JAHKKQ010000093.1 GCA_020027805.1 Candidatus Dadabacteria bacterium | reverse complement strand
ATAATTATCCGTCCACAACCGGTTCAAATCAATATATTGTTATGAAAGGCGGGCTTGACATCCGGAGCCGACTGTAAATAAAATAGAGTTGAATTTCCCCCGCGTGCGAGAGAGATATGGAGTTATTCATTTCAATGAAGGCGGAGACCATTAACAAGGGCATTTATTTTCAGGAGAGCAACATAATGCAAATGCCCACTGCGCAGTCGAGGGGCCATTTCATAGCCGAGTTCAGGGAGGGGAGCGGTGAAAAGCTCAGGATGCTGAAAAAATACGTGGAGATTCTGAGGCAGAAGCTCGAAGGCGATGAAGAGTTTCACATAGAAGACACCCAAATCGGGTTCAAGCTCCTGAAAAGGGTCGAAGAGGATAAGGAGTATATGGAAGCCTGGGGGGAATGGGTATCGTTTTCACGGAAGCTGTTCAGGGAATTAGAGGAGATAGTCGATCAGTAAGGCCTCATGCTTGCGTTTCCTCGCAACCAAGCTAGTATTTTTCTTCAACTCGAAGATCAATATTCATTTTAGATATACGCCCCCGATAAATTAGCGTCTTGCCATCAGCCTGCGGAGTCCGGTCGTTCGTTTGCTCACATTCGTTCTATCTGTCTCTACCGATTGAATATTATCCCGAATAGTATATCTTTTACCCCTTAAGGAGAAAGCATCCGATGCCGGAGGCGAAGAAAATAAGCTACAAAGACACCCTCAACCTTCCGAGGACCGATTTCCCGATGAAGGCCAACCTCAACCAGAAAGAGCCCGAGTACCAGAAGAGGTGGAAGAAGATAAAGCTCTTCGAGAGGATGAGGGAGAAATCGAAGGGACAGGAGAAATTCGTTTTCCATGACGGCCCTCCCTATGCCAACGGCCCGATACACCTGGGACACCTGTTGAATAAAGTGCTTAAGGACATAGTCGTGAGGTCGAAAACGATGCTCGGGTACGACGTCGATTTCGTCCCCGGCTGGGACTGCCACGGCCTGCCGATAGAGCACAAGGTGATGAAAGAGCTTGGGGAGGAGGCGAAAGACCTCTCCAAAATAAAGATCAGATACAAATGCCAGGCGTACGCCGAAAAGTACGTGAAGCTCCAGGCGGGCCAGATGCAGAGCCTGGGAACTATCGGGGATTACGAGCACCCGTACCTCACCATGACGCCTGACTACGAAGCCGGGGTGCTCGAGGTCTTCTCGAAGCTCCTCGAAAGGGGGCTCGTTTACAGGGACCTGAAGCCCGTCCATTGGTCGATAGAGAACCGCACCGCGCTCGCCGACGCAGAGCTCGAATACTACGACAGGAAGGACAGGAGCGTTTACGTCCTGTTCGAGATAGAAAACCCCGGAGCGCTGCCGGGGAGCCTGAAGCTCCCGAAGGGGGCGTCCCCGTCGCTCATGATATGGACTACAACGCCCTGGACGCTGCCCGCGAACCTCGCGGTCGCCGCTTCGGCCGAGGGGAGCTACGGCCTCTACCGCGCCGTGAAAGACGGGAAGGAATGTTACACGATACTGGTCGATAACTTAGCCGTGAGCGTGTTCAAAAAATCGGGGACGCAGCAATACGAAAAATTGGGCTCGTGCACGGGACAGGAGCTCCGCGAGAGGCCGGTAACTTACAAACACCCGTTCGCGGGACGGACGGGGAGGGTGGTCCTCGCCGGGTACGTAACGTTCGACGAAGGAACGGGGCTCGTACATACGGCCCCCGGCCACGGCGTCGAGGACTATCAGACGGGGCTCAGGGAAGGGCTCGATATCTACTGCCCGGTACTCGAAGACGGCACGTTCGACGACACTGTGCCCGAATGGATACGCGGTCAGGACGTATGGAAGGCTAACGGAATTATTACCGAGCATCTCAGGGAATCCGGCAATCTGTTCCACGACGAAGAATACCTTCACAGCTACCCGCACGACTGGCGGAGCAAGTCGCCTACGATATTCAGGGCCACGGAGCAGTGGTTCATCGGCGTCGATAAGCGGATAGAGGAATTCGGGGGGACACTCAGGGAGCTCGCCCTCGAGTACTCGCGGAGCGGGATAGAATTCTATCCCGAGTGGGGGAGGAACAGGCTCCGGGGGATGCTCGAATCGAGGCCCGACTGGTGCATAAGCCGCCAGAGGGCGTGGGGGCTTCCGATACCCGCGTTCATGAACAGGAAGGGAGAAACTCTCATGACACCCGGCTCGGTAAACATCGTAATAGAAAAAATAAGACAGAAGGGCGCAAATTACTGGTTTCAGGCAGGCGAAGAGGAAATACTCGAAGGTTACGACCCGGAGCAGGACAAAAACGCGCCCGGCTGGATAAAGCAAAAAGGAGCGCTCAAAGAGATTAAAAAAGGGATGGACATATTCGACGTCTGGTTCGAATCGGGCTCGTCCTGGCACGCAGTGCTCGAAGCGAGGAATATAGGTTATCCGGCTGCCCTGTACCTCGAAGGCTCGGACCAGCACAGGGGATGGTTTCAGCTCTCGCTGCTGCCGGCCCTCGGAGTGACGGGCAGGCCGCCCTTTAAAGCACTCCTCACGCACGGTTTCATGGTGGACGCTCAGGGCAGGAAGATGAGCAAGTCCGGAGGGAACGCGCTCGAGGTGGACGAGCTTCTGAAGCAGCACGGGGCCGACATATGCAGGTGGTGGGTAAGCTCGCTCAAATATACGAACGACATAAAGGTAGACTGGGAGTTCTTCAAATCGGCGGGCGAGGAGTACAGGAAAGTAAGGAATACGATACGGTTCCTGCTCGGGAATGTATACGACTTCGACCCGGCTGAGGACAGCGTTACGTTTTCGAACGAGGACAGGTATTCGATCGACGGGTGGGTCATGGGGGAGCTTGGGAAATTCGTCCGCGAGACCAGGGAAGCATACGAGGGGTTTCAGTATAAGAGGGCAAGCGAGCTCATATACGATTTCTGCTACGACACGCTGAGCGCGGTCTATCTCGCGGCTACAAAAGACAGGCTCTACTGCGAGCGGAGCGGGAGCAGGAAGAGGAGGAGGAGCCAGACCGCCATGTATCACATTGCGGACGCGCTCATCAGGCTTCTTGCGCCGATCCTCGCGCATACAGCGGACGAGGCGTACCTGTATCTCAAGGGCATGAAAACGGACTCGACGGACAGCGTGCATCTGCAGGGGATGCCCGACGTAGTAGAAATCGATACGGACCCGAACTGGGACATGGTGATGGATTTGAGGGGCAAGGTGTTAAAAGCGCTCGAGGACGCGAAAGAGTCCCAGGGAGTAGCCAACCCTCTCGACACAGGGGTCGAGGCCAGCCTCGAGCCTGAAACCTACAGCAAGCTGAAACCGTTTGAGCCGGAGCTGGCAGACCTTTGCGGAGTGAGCAGGTTCTCGGTTAAAGAGGGCGAGGATTTCATACTCTCTATCATCGACCTCAAGGACGAGCCCAGGTGCGAGCGCTCGTGGAAGAGGGACGGCACCGTGAGAGAGCGCCCGGACGGGGGTTTCCTTTCGGAGAGGGATGCGGAAGCGCTGGGGATTGAGTAGGTGCACCTCCGCCGATTCTGTGAATGTCGGCGAAGGAAAAAAAAAAGATTGCCGCGGTCGCAATGACGGGGTGGGGCAGGTCAAGGTGTGTGAGAATCCGGTGCGAGAGAAAGAACACTATCCCGGGGGCCAGGTCATCTGCCTGCCGCCCAGGATGTGGAGGTGAAGGTGATAGACCTCCTGGCCGCCTTCCTTGTTAGTATTCACTACAACGCGGTATCCGGATTCTGATATGCCTTCGGCCTTTGCGATCTCGGATGCCTTGACCATGAGATGCCCGAGGAGCGCTTTATCCTCCGCAGTCACTTGGGCGAGTGAGGGTATCTCCTTCCTGGGAACCAGGAGTATATGGACGGGGGCCTTCGGGTCTATGTCCCTGAACGCTATACACTCGTCGTCCTCGTAAACCATGGCCGCAGGTATTTCTCTCTTTATTATCTTCGTGAATATGGAACTCATGGTTTTCTCCGCTCCTGTAATTTATAACGAACCCGGCTGCTTTAAACCAATATAACATACTGACCCGCTCGATCGGGAAAGGCATAGTGTCACCCCCACCTTAATCCTCCCCCCTCAAGGGGGAGGAAACTTGAAAGAAATCGCGGCTGGAAGCCGCTCCTACCTGCGTCCTTCGACCCTTCGACAAGCTCAGGACAGGCTCCTGCTCAGGACGAACGGGTAATTAAACCCTAACCCTCTTCAGAGTTTAATACCCGGCCAGGTTTCGATCGGGTCGGTCGAGCGGACCACATGCATCCCCGCTTCCGAGAATTCGGCGAAGGCCTTATCGGCGTCGTCCGTGTAATCTATCGCGCCCGGCACGACGACGGGGGACGTGCAGTCTTCCAGCAGATAAATCTTTTCGACGTGCGATTTATCCCCGGCCATGACTTTCTTCAACAGGTCGGCTATGGTCCACGCGACGCAGTGGCTCTTGGCCTGCCCTGCTATTATCACGGCGTCGAATTCCCCGAGCTTGCCGTATATCGACTCCGAAGCCGGGGGCTTCCGGAAGAGAGACTCGGTCCTGAGAGTGAGGGGTTTCCCGTCGGGCCCGGTCCCGACCTCGGGACCGAGGACGGAGTAATGCTCCGTCAGGGGGTGGTCGCCCTTGACGTGTATGTCCGGCTGGCTGTACCGCGCTATGGAATGAAAGAAAACCGCCTCTTCGACGGACGACACGAGCGCGTGTCCTATGCCCCCCAGCATCGCGTGATAGGGCCATATCGTAAGCTCGTACTTCCCCGACTTTCTAAGCTCCTTCGTGTAATGAAGGAGGTGACGCCCAACATAGTCTTCGCCGTACATTATGCTGCGGCTTATCTCCTTATTAAACTTCCACCTGCCTTCCTCGATATCCTCGACGGAGATGAGGGTGTAAGGGGCCGGGTGCTCTCCCCTGTCGTTCACAAAAAAGATCCCGTGGAATATCTGCATCGCCTGGTGCGTGTCCATCGTCGGGGCGATCTCGGTAATAAGGCCTAGGTTCCTGTATATGAATCGGCAGAGTCTCAGGTTGTCGTCGACCGCCCCTCTGCCCGTGCGCCCGCCTACGAAGAGCTCGAACCCCGGAATGCAGAACGTGTTCTGCGCATCGACTATAATGAGCGATACCCTGGATTCGTCTTTCGAAGAGGGCCTGATGCCGTGCTTACCGGACCATTCCGGAGCAGAGCGGGCTAACTTCTCATACTCCACGCGGAAGACCTCTCCCGTCTTGTCAGGGATAAAGTGAAGGGGAATGGGAATCTCTCTCGATACCATAACTCGGCTCCGGGTACGTTCGAATGCAGGCCATGGATGAAACAGGCCTGTGATTAATCTAACAGATTGAAATAATCACCGCTAATTGAAATAATCCTATACATGGATGATAATGAATCTAAAGGATTCGAATAACCGTACTTCAGCCCGCCATGAGAGTCTATCTGTTCGTCACATGCCTAGTCGATACGTTTTTCCCCGGGGTAGGGGAGGGGATGGTCAAAGTGCTCGACAGGCTCGGCGTGGACGTCGAGTTTCCGCGAGCGCAAACGTGCTGCGGACAGCCGGCATTCAACAGCGGGTACAGGGAAGACGCGAGGGCTGTCGCCGGGAGGTTCATTTCGGTATTCGGGAACGCCCTGAAAGAGAGCCGGGACGAGGAAACATACATCGTATGCCCCTCGGGCTCGTGCGCTACTATGCTTAAAGTATATTATAAAGAATTACTGGCTAATTACCCTGAACAATTAGATAAACTGGAAACAATAACTAAAAGAACCTATGAATTTTCCGAATTTCTGATAAATGTGACGAAGACAGCCGACGTGGGGGCCAGATATGACGGCATCGTTACGTACCACGATTCCTGCCACCTCCTGAGAGAGCTTGGGATAAAGGACGAGCCGAGAAGATTAATAGAGGCGGTCAGGGGGCTGGAGTTCAGAGAGATGGAGATGCACGACGCGTGCTGCGGGTTCGGAGGGACGTTCTCCATAAAATTCCCCAGGGTCTCGGTCTCTATGCTCGACGAAAAGATAGACTGCATAGTCGGGAGCGGGGCCGATACGGTAGTATCATCCGACATGGGGTGCCTGATGAACATAGGGGGCGCCCTCTCGAGGAGGAATATACCGGTGAAGGTCATGCATATAGCGGAGCTGCTCGCGCAGACGGGGAGTGAAAGGGGTTAAAGGTTTCGGACTATGGGATACGAGAGGATAAATTTCGAGGCGGACTCCGCAAGAGCGGTGGATGACGAGAAGCTCAAGCGCGCGCTCGTAAACGTGACCAACCGCTTCAGGTCGGCGAGGAATAAGGCGAGCTCGGAGGTGCCGGGATGGGACGAGCTAAGGGCGCTCGGGAGGGAGATTAAAAAAGAGACGATAGAGAACCTCGACCGATACCTTCTCATGCTCGAAGAGAACGTGAAGAAAGCCGGGGGGCACGTACACTGGGCGGGGGACGGAGAAGAAGCATGCGCGATAATAATCGAGATCGCGCGGAAGAACAATGTAAAGTCGGTCGTGAAGAGCAAGTCGATGGCGACCGAAGAAGTCGAGCTGAACACGGCGCTCGAGGCGGCGGGCATAAGGGCGGTAGAGACAGACCTCGGTGAATACATCATACAGCTCGCGGGCGAGCACCCCTCTCACATAATCGCCCCGGCCGTTCACAAGACTAAGGACGACATATCGAGGCTCTTCTCGGAGAAGCTCGGAATCCCATATCTCAGCGAGCCCGAGGAGCTGACGAAAGTGGCGAGGGAGAGGATGAGGAGCGAGTTCCTTAACGCGGGGATGGGGATATCGGGCGCCAATTTCGCTGTAGCCGAGACAGGGACTATAGTGATAGTCGAGAACGAGGGGAACGCGCGGCTCACGACGACCGTGCCCCGTATCCACGTGGCGCTCGCGGGAATAGAGAAAATAATCCCCCGCTACAACGACCTCTCTTTATTTCTGACACTCCTCGCGAGGAGCGCGACGGGACAGAAATCCTCGACGTACGTTTCATTCATCACGGGCCCGAGGAGGAAAACAGATAAGGACGGACCCGAGGAATTCCACCTGGTGCTGCTCGACAACGGGCGCTCGGGCATACTCGCGAACGAGCAGACGAGGGAGTCGCTCTACTGCATCAGGTGCGGGGCGTGCCTCAACAACTGCCCCGTTTACAGGAAGGTGGGAGGGCACTCGTACGGGTGGGTTTATTCGGGCCCTATAGGGGCGATAATAAACCCGCAGCTGCTCGGGATAGACAAGGCGCCGGAGCTTCCTTTCGCGTCTTCTCTATGCGGGGCCTGCAGGGACGTATGCCCCGTGAAGATAGATTTCCCCAGGGTGCTGCTCGAGCTCCGGCACGAGGTCAAGGAATCGAAAGCCGAGAAGGGCAAAGGATTGGAGCTCTTCATCGAGCGGCTCTCGTTCAGGCTCTGGAGAACAATCGTCACACACGAGAAACTCTACGGGGCTATCTCTTCGCTCATGTATCACCTCCAGACACCATTCCGTGGAAAGGGAGGGAGTCTCGGATCACTACCTTACCCTCTTTCAAGGTGGACGCAGGATAGGGACTTTCCGGCGATCGCGGGAACGCCGTTCAGGGAGAGGTGGAAAAAATTGAAAAGGGAAATAGGGCAGGGGGGGCGAAACCGTAACCTATGAAGAAAGGCTCCCGGGAAGAGATTCTGAGAAAGGTAAAACAAGGCTTGTACGGAGACCCGGGGCATAAGAAGGGGGGTTTTTCGACTCACGACGCCGAAAGAGACTTCGCAAAAGAAGCCGAAGGGCTTTTAAGAGATAGAACAATCATTGCCGACAAACTATTAGAACAATTTATTAAAGAACTGCTTAATGTTAATACGGAGGTTCGCGAGGCTCAGGGTGAGGAGGAATTAAGAGACTTTATCGCCGGACTCGTGCGTGAGAAAGGTATCTCGTCATTCGTCATGTGGGAGTCCGAATCTTTAAACTCGCCAGGCTTGAAAGAGCTCCTGAAAGAAGAAGGACTTCGGCAGATAATATCCAATGACAAGAATGACATGGCGGAGGCGGGGATAGGCATAACCGGGGCCGATTACGCCATAGCCGATACAGGCACCATCGTACTTCTCACTGACGAGGACAGGCCAAGGAGTGTTTCACTCCTCCCGCCGATCCATCTGGCAATAGTCAGAAAGCCTGATATAACGAGCAATATCAAAGAGTTATTCGTCATACTTAAACAAAGACTCGATGCCGGTCGGAGCCTGCCGAGCTGTATGACATTCATCACCGGGCCGAGCAGGACGGCGGACATAGAGCTCAATCTGACGCTCGGCGTGCACGGCCCGAAAGAGCTGTACGTGATTATTATATAAACCCCGGTCA
>JAHKKQ010000092.1 GCA_020027805.1 Candidatus Dadabacteria bacterium | reverse complement strand
CCTGGGAGGCGAGCTGGAGCCTGAGTCCTTGACTTATCATTTCCTTAAAACCTTCCACCCTCGCTTTATCAGTTTCATAGAGCCGGCCCTTACCTTTTCCGGCTATCTTGTTGGAGTAAATCTGCGCCCTGACGAGGACGTACTGCCGGTTGGTCTTATACTCGTTGAAGGCGAAGCCTATGTAGCTCACGTTCCCGATCTGGACGCCCTGGAATTCGAGAGAGGCCCCGACCGAGAGTCCCTGGACCGACTGGTCGAAGTAGGTCTCTATAGTGGTCTTTTCCTCGAAAAATTTGCCGCCTCCGAAAAAAATTATCGCCCCTGCGAGTATCAGGAGCGCCAGTACTACGAACAATCCTATTTTGAAGAAATTGGGCTTCTGGCTCATATTTTATTTTCCCTCACCTCTGATTTTGCGCGCCGAGCTGTGCGTCGGTCTGCCTCCTGAAAAACTTTTGAACCACAGGGATCGTCGAATGGTCCCTCAAATACTCGGGGTTTCCCGCAGCGATTATATTCTTGGTGCTCTTGTCGAGCATTATGACCCTGTCGGCGATGGTGTAAATGCTGTTGAGCTCATGCGTAACGACGACGAACGTCACGCCGAGGCTTCTCGAGAGCTGTATTATGAGCTGGTCGAGCTCCGCCGAGGTTATGGGGTCGAGACCCGCGGAGGGCTCGTCCAGGAACAGCACCTCGGGATCGAGCGCCATCGCCCTCGCGAGGGCCGCCCTTTTTATCATACCGCCGCTCAGCTCGGACGGCATCTTCTCCTCGGAGCCGTCGAGACCGACGAGCTCGAGCTTCATTCTGCCTATCAGGTGCCTTGCGTCCCTGCTCAAGTCCGTGTATTCCTCGAGAGGCAGCATCACGTTTTCGAGCACGGTCATGGAGCCGAATAACGCCCCCAGCTGATATGCGACCCCTATCTGCTTTAACAGATCGATTCTGTCCCGGCCCTCCGCCTTTGTGATGTCCTCTCCTTTTATTATTATATTCCCGCGGGCGGGTTTGTAGAGGCCTATCATATGTTTCAGGAGCGTGCTCTTTCCACAGCCCGAGCCCCCCAGTATGACGAATATCTCGCCCCTCAAAACTTCGAACGAAATATCGTCGATGATTACGACGTCACCGTATTTCGCCGTAAAATCCTTAACTTCTATTATCGCTTCTTTCCCGTCGCTCATCTCAGATTCCAAGTATGTAATATATCACCCCGAATATACCGTCGACGACTATCATAAGTATAATCCCCGTTACGACCGCTGTTGTCGCCGCGTCGCCGACCGCGGACGGCCCTCTTGAAGCCCTCATCCCCGAAAGGCAGCCGACGCCCGCAATGAGCACCGCGAAAAAGAGGGTCTTGAACAGTCCCGCGAGCAGCATGACATAGGTCCCTGAAGCCGTTATCTGGTTTATATAGGTCGTGAAGGTGTATCCCATCGATAGTATTACGACGAGTCCCCCGAGGAGACCGAAGAGGTTCCCGAAGACCGTGAGCAGGGGGAGCATAAAAATGGCGGCAATCACCTTGGGGACGACCAGGAAATTAACGGGGTCGAGTCCCATGGTGTCGAGAGCGTCGAGCTCCTCGTTCACCTTCATCGTGCCGAGCTCGGCGGCGAATGCCGAGCCGCTCCTGCCGTTTACGACGAAGGCGGTCATGAGAGGACCGAGCTCTTTAAAATAGGCGATGACGATCAGGTCGGCGACGAATATCTGGGCGCCGTACTGCTGCATGGGTATGGCGGACTGGAACGCGATTACGAGGCCCACCAGAAAGTTTACGAGGGCGATGATGAAAAGTGAGTTGGCTCCGAATTTCTCGCATGTGACGAACACCTCCTTCCATCTGATCTTGAAGGGGTTAAGGGCGGCAGCAAAAAGCCCGACTGTGACGCGTCCGGTGAAATAAATATGCACCCTCAGCTCTTCGAGCATCTCCCATGATGTCTCGCCTACCCTTTCAACTATATTTCTCGAAGGGGGTTTCCCCGGCCCTTCCGGTTTTGAGAGTAATCCGAAATTAAAGAGCTTGTACAGCTTCTCGTTGTCTTCGCTCAACCCCCTCAGCTCGAAGCCGCCACCTTTCTTCTCCTGGATCAGCCTTAGCTCGATAAGAAGCGCTATGCCCGAGGCGTCGCAGTACTCTATACCCTCTCCGTCTATAACCAGTTTCCTGGGGTTCGATTTCTCTAATTCGAAGGAGGAGTCTTTCCAGATTTTTCCCGTCGAATATACGTCCAGGCGGCCCTTTATTTTCAGTACAAGAGTACTGTCAGGGTCTTTAGATGCCTCGACCGAGGGCGGGGAGAAAGCGGCGTCGTGGTCTTTCATATTGTTGTCGGCGGGTATTCGAGTAACGTTAATATGACATCAAAACGGTGGATTAACAAGTAAGATTAACATAGAATAAACAATAGCGGCGGATATGAAAGGAAATGCCCCATTTGTCAGGAATCTCGATGCATTCTACTACGCTGAAGTCTTCCTGGTCTGCGCGGTCTCCGCGGTCCTGACCATAAGGCTCTTTCTCCACATTACGGGTTATCCCCAGATAGGCGGCGGCGCCCTGCATATAGCGCACATGCTCTGGGGCGGGCTGCTGATGCTCGTGTCTATAATCATGCTGATCGCGTTTATCGGGAGGCGGAGCGAGCTTTGGGCGGCGATCCTCGGGGGAGCAGGTTTCGGGACATTCATAGACGAAGTCGGGAAATTCGTCACCAAAGACAACAATTATTTTTTCGAGCCCTCGGTCGCGATCATGTATACGGTATTCATTCTCATAGTCATCTCCCTGCAGATGATTAAATCCGGCTGGACTTTCACGAAAAGGGAGTATCTGATAAACGCACTCAGGGGACTCGAAGAGGCGGCGCTAAGGGACCTCGACGAAGACGAAAAGAAAAAGGTTCTCGGCTATCTGGCGAAGAGCGATCCGGATAACCCGCTAACGGCCCCCGTGAAGGGGCTTGTAATTGCGACGGTTCCTCACGCTGCACCATTTCCCGGTGCATACACGAGAGCCAAAAGGGGGTTCAGGGGGTTCTATGAGAGGATCGCGGGCAGCCGCTATTTCAGGACAGGCATAACCGCCTTCTTTCTCCTTCAGCTCTTCGTGACCCTCGGGTACGTGGCGGTCATCACGCTCTTTATCGGATTCGGGAAAGACAGGCTGATGAACATACGCGCGCTTGAAAATATTACCGTCAATCTCGGAGACCTGACATTCATCGACAAGGCCCGTATATTCTCGTCTCTCTTGTCGGGCGTTTTCGTTTTTCTGGGGGTCTATTACTTGAGGAAATCGCGGCTGGTATCGTTCCGGATGTTCGAGTGGTCGGTCCTCGTCTCCATACTCCTTACATATGTGTTCATATTCTACAAGGAGCAGTTCGCCGCCCTTGCGGGACTTTCGTTCAACGTCCTGATACTTATAGGGCTCAGGATAATGATAAGGAGGGAGGAGGCCGATGTGCTGGCGAGAGAGGACCATATCGACTGGCGGAGGCTCGATTAACCGGGTATTGCGCCGCCGGATATGTAATAGACAAGGACGAAATAATACGATACCGGGAATACGAACATCAGGCTGTCGAACCTGTCGAGCACCCCGCCGTGGCCGGGCACTATGTCGCCCGTATCCTTGATGCCCGCCCCCCTTTTGATGGCGGATTCCACCAGGTCTCCGAACACGGCCGTGACCGCTATGAGTATGGAAAAGAATATCGTCCAGTCGGAATTGAGGGGGGAGCCGAACCCGTAATTCACTATTATTCCGGTCAGGATGCAGGCTATTATGCCGCCTATAGTGCCCTCTACCGTCTTCCCCGGGCTTATGGCCGGCGCGAGCTTCCTCTTGCCTAACCGGAGTCCCGTGAAATAAGCCCCGGTATCGTTAAGGAACGTGCAGGCTACGGTAAGGAATATGTAGAAATAACCGGGGTCTTTAAGACCCTGAACGCCGAGCGCGAACTCCCTGACGGCCCCCATATCGCCTATATCTCGGAGGAGTATGGCGTGGCTGAGGAGCCAGCCGATATATATTACCCCGAAGAGGGTCACTCCCGCCCGCTGCACCGTGCCGCCTTCCCTCAACTTCCACAGCTCGAAAACGAGTATGAGCACGACCGCGCCTGTGAAGGTCATCATGAAATAGAGATAGCCCATATACGCGGATAGGGCGAGGAGGAGCGAAAAAGCGATCCCCGATATCTTTTCGTCGGGAAAGTTCCTCGACCGCAGGAGCTTCTGGAATTCAATCTGTCCGAAAAGTATAAGGGCCATGATGAAAAGAAGGTAGATTATGCCCCCGATGCGGAATATCGCATACAGTATAGGCACGGCTATGGCGGCCGTAAGTATCCTCTGCCAGAAGTTGCTCATGTTATTCAAGTAGATATACTTTCCATGACTTGGAAGATATTGCAAATGAATTTTACATCCGATGAATACCCCTCTGATAGAGCCGATCTACAGTCCCTCGGATGAGCCCATGAGGGTCGCGGTCCTCCTCTCGGGCTCGGGGACGAACTTCATAGCCGTATATGAAGAGGGGAAGAGACTGGCAAGAACCGGCGGGAAACCCTGTGCGACAATAGAAGCAGTGTTCACGAACGTTCCCGGATGTAAGGGGGCTCAAATAGCGGCCGGGCTTGGAATCCCGGTCCTCGGCCTCAGCTCAAAACTCTTTTTCTCCTCCCTCGGCAGGAACCCCGACGACGAGGCGGGAAGGGATTATTTCGATGCAGCTATGATCGCCCTGCTCGAGGACGTTTGCACGCCTGACATCATAGTGCTCGCTGGTTACAGGCGGAGGTTAGGCGGCATGTTTCTCGGGAGATTTAGAAACCGAGTGGTCAACCTCTACCCCGGGGATATAACGAAGGACTATCTCGTAAGGGGCGTGGACGCCTCCGTTCAGGCCATCAGGGCGGGCGAGGGCTCTATAAAATGCACAGTTTATCTCGAGAGGGAGCTGAAGAGGTTCGGCCCGGCGCTGGTTCAGTCGGAGCCCGTATCCCTCTCAGGGTATAAGGAAGGGGATGCGGAGGCCGTGAACGGGCTCATACGCTCGGAGGGGGAGCGGCGTATCTTCCCTTACGCCGTCCATAATCTTATAGCCGGGGGGAGGCTCGGGGTGGACGGAGACGATAACATATACCTCGACGGAAAGAAGCTCGGAAAGGAAGGTTATCAGTATAGGAGGGAATCCGGGCGGACGGCTTAATTACCCGGCAGCGCCTAATCCTGTTTGCCCTTTTCCCTGACCCATGTGTCTTTGAGCGTGACCGTCCTGTTAAATACCGGGGAGCCTTTTTTTGAATCGATATAGTCGGGCGTAAAATAGCCCAGCCTCTCGAACTGATAATTGACGCCGGGCTCGGCGCCGGCGAGACCGGGCTCGAGCCTGCAGTCGTTCAGAACGACGAGCGAGTGCGGGTTGAGACAGTCCTTATAATCCCCGCCGCCGCTTCCGGGCTCGGGGTCCGTGAAGAGCCTGTCGTAGAGCCTGACCTCGGCAGTGACGGCATGTTTCGCCGATACCCAGTGTATGGTGGCCCTGACCTTTCTGCCGTCGGGCGCGTCCCCTCCCCTCGTCTCAGGGTCGTACGTGCAGTGGAGCTCCGTTATTTGCCCCTTTTCGTCCTTTACGACGTCCGTGCATTTAATGAAATAGGCGTACCTGAGCCTTACTTCGACGCCGGGCGAGAGGCGGTAGAACTTCCTGGGCGGGTCTTCCATAAAATCGTCCCTTTCTATGTAGAGCTCTCCGGAGAAAGGCACCTTCCTCTTCCCCATGCCCTCGTCTTCGGGGTTATTCACCGCATCCATTTCCTCGGTATAGCCTTCGGGGTAGTTGGTTATCACCACCTTGAGCGGGTTTAGCACCCCCATCACGCGGCGGGCCTTTTTATTGAGGTCGTCCCTCACGCTGTGCTCGAGGAGCGACACGTCTATCACGCTCTCCTGCTTCGTGACCCCGATCCTGGAGCAGAAATTCCTTATCGAGTCCGGGGTGTATCCCCTTCTTCTCAGGCCCGAGATCGTGGGCATCCTGGGGTCGTCCCATCCGTTTACGTATCCCTTCTGCACGAGCTCGAGTATCCGTCTCTTGCTCATGACCGTGTAGTTTAGGTTGAGGCGAGAGAATTCGATCTGCCGGGGGTGATATATGCCGAGCTCGTCCAGGAACCAGTCGTAGAGCGGCCTGTGGTCCTCGAACTCGAGCGTGCAGAGTGAATGCGTTATCCCCTCTATCGAGTCCGATATGCAGTGGGCGTAGTCGTAGAGCGGATAGATGCGCCACGCGCCGCCCGTCCTGTAATGGGGCTCCCGGAGAATCCTGTACATGACCGGGTCGCGCATATTTATATTGCCCGAAGACATGTCTATCTTGGCGCGGAGAACGTGGGCTCCCTCCTCGAACTCGCCATTTTTCATGCGCTCGAAGAGGTCGAGGTTCTCCTCTACCGGCCTCTCCCTGTAAGGGCTTTCCGTGCCGGGCTCGCTGAGCGTGCCCCTGTACTCCCTTATCTCGTCGGCGCTCAGGCTGTCGACGTAGGCCTTACGCTTCATTATAAGCTCGACTGCATAATCGTATAACGGCTGGAAATAATCGGATGCGTGGTAAAGCCTGTCGTCCCAGTCAAAGCCGAGCCACCTGACGTCTTTTATTATCGACTCGACGTATTCGGTGTCTTCCTTCGCGGGGTTCGTGTCGTCGAATCTGAGGTTGCACGTGCCCCCGTATTCCTCCGCGGCTCCGAAGTTGAGGCATATGGATTTCGCGTGCCCTATGTGGAGGTATCCGTTCGGCTCGGGGGGGAACCTGGTCGCGACCCTGCCCCCGTATTTCCCGCTCCCGAGGTCTTCTTCGATGATCGCCCTTATGAAATCGAGGCTCTTTTTCTCTTTATCGTCGTCCATTGTCTTATGCCGCGGCGGTTCCGCCGGGAATTAATAATATACAAAAGCCCGGAAACATCAAAAGTTAAGGTAGAAATATGAAGGTCGTTTATTGACTTACCGTCTAAAGAGCAATTAATATTAATAGCAATGTATTTCCCCGCCTACCGTCCGAGAAGGCTCAGAAAAAACGAGCGGCTTAGAGATATGATCGCCGAGACCTCTATATCGGCCGGCGAGCTCATATACCCGATGTTCGTCATGCCGGGCAAGGGTCAAAAAGTGGAAGTAAGCTCGATGCCCGGGATCTACAAGCAATCGGCGGACAATATCGTGAAGGAGGCGCTTCTGGCCGGGGAGCTCGGAATTAATTCGATACTCCTCTTCGGGATACCGGAAAAGAAGGACGAAACCGGCTCGGAAGGCTACGACCCGGACGGGGTTATTCAGAAGGCTGTAAGGGAGCTGAAAAAGAAGGCGAAGGGACTCGTAGTCATTACGGACGTCTGCATGTGCGAGTACACGAGCCACGGGCACTGCGGCATTATCAAGCAGGGCAGCGTGGATAACGACGAGACTATAGAATATCTCGCCAAAATGGCCCTCTCTCACGCGGAAGCCGGTGCCGACATGGTCGCTCCGTCCGACATGATGGACGGCCGAGTGGGGGTCATAAGGGACGCCCTCGACGATAAGGGCTTCGAGAGCCTGCCGATAATGGCCTATTCCGCGAAGTACGCCTCTTCATTCTACGGCCCTTTCAGGGAGGCTGCGGAGTCCCCGCCCCAGTTCGGGGACAGGAAGGGCTACCAGATGGACCACCGCAACGTGAGGGAGGCGATGAGAGAGATCGCCCTCGATATAGAGGAGGGTGCGGATATAGTGATGATAAAGCCCGCGCTTTCCTATCTCGATGTTATCAGGGCCGCGAGGGAGGAATTCGATCACCCTATCGCGGCTTACAACGTGAGCGGTGAGTATTCCATGGTCAAGGCCGCGGGGCGCATGGGGTGGATAGACGAAGCGGAGGTCATGATAGAGATACTGACGAGCATCAAGAGGGCCGGGGCCGATCTCATAATCACTTACCACGCCGTGGAAGCGGCCAGGCTTCTGAAGAGGTCCCGGAAATAAGCTATGGAATACACGAGCTACAAGGTGGTCGAGGTCGCGGTCGTTACGGACGAGGAGCTGGAGAAGGTGATAAACAGGTGGGTCGGCGAGGGCTGGGTGTTAGACGGCATACACTTCGCCATGAGGGAGTCCTCCAGAAGGCCGTCCATGGCTTTTATAGTTTTCGCCTCCAACAGGAACGAAGTGGTAAAGAGCCACATGTGATCTTTCAATAAGGCAAAGCACACGTAGTGTGGTCTATGAAAAGACAAAGAAAAAGATAAGGCAAACATATTTCCTTCTTTTCCTTGATGAAAAGCACACATAGTGTGTTTTATGAAAGGACATTACAGAATTGTGCTAAAAATCTCATGTACTCGCTAAATCTT
>JAHKKQ010000230.1 GCA_020027805.1 Candidatus Dadabacteria bacterium | reverse complement strand
CGTTCGGAACCATTCCTCGCAATGACAATATAAAAAAGGAGAAAACACCGGGAACGGCGGAAGATAAATAATCGACAGAGAGGTTCGAATATAAGGAGGGCCTCGCCCTCTTTATCGATAAAGGGTGCGCCGGCTGCCACAACGGAGTCAACGTGGGTGGCGGCGGGTATTTCCCGTTCGGCCTCGTGGAGAAGCCCTCGGACGAGATAAGGCCCCCTGGGGACAAGGGGCGCTTCGCCGTGACCAAGACCGCGAGCGACGAATTCGTTTACAAGGTCCCGACGCTCCGCAACATAACCCTCACCGCGCCTTATTTCCATTCTGGAAAGGTGTGGGACTTAAAAGAGGCCGTTTCGATAATGGGCTCGGTACAGCTGGGCGCGAAGCTCACGGACGCGGAAGTGGACAGGATTGTGGATTTCCTCGGGGCCCTGACGGGAACGCAGCCCGAGGTGGTTTATCCCATACTGCCGCCGAGCGGCCCCGACACGCCCCGCCCCGTGCTCGACATACCGGAGACGAACGGGAAAGGCAGCTGAGGGGGGACATAGCTTCTCTAGCGGCTAGGGCATTCCCGGTTCGTACGGGACACCGGTAATTCCGGTATGCGAAGGGAATCCCCTATCGCCACAGCCCCGAATACCTATATAATTCTCATTGGCGTCCGTACGGAACTCGCTGCTCACAAGGCAGGCCTCAAAGGCCACGGTGCCGCATCCATGTAAACGGGAGGACAGGTATGTACGAGCTATTCAATTCGGCCGCGTTCAGGGAGGCGACTCTCCAGTTCGAGAGGGCGAGCAGGCTGCTCACGGAGGACGACGGGCTCGAGGAGAGGTTCAGGCTCCCCCAGCGCACGCTCGTCGTGAGCTGCCCCGTGAGGATGGACGGGTCTCGCAGGATGAGCTTGAGAGGCTCACCAGGAGATACACGGCGGAGATACTCCGGGTCATCGACCCGAACAAGGACATACCCGCGCCCGACCTCGGGACTAGCCCGCAGGTGATGGCATGGATCATGGACACCTACAGCATGGCTCAGGGATACACGGTCCCTACGGTCGTCACGGGAAAGCCCGTCATCATAGGCGGCTCCCTCGGGCGGGAGGAGGCGACGGGATTCGGGGTCGCGTACGTGACCGAGGACGCGCTCAGGAAATTCAAGAGGTACTCGGACACGGTAAGGGTCGTGATACAGGGGTTCGGGAACGTCGGCAGCTTCACGGCGCAGAAGCTCGACGATATGGGTATCAAGGTCGTAGCGGTGAACGACGTTTACGGCGGCATATACAACCCGAACGGCCTGCCGGTCGACGAGCTCTTACGCACGGTGAGGGAGAAGGGAAAGGTGGGCGATTACGCAGGCGGCGACAAGGTGACGAACGACGAGCTGCTCACGCTCGAATGCGACGTGCTCATACCGGCCGCGCTCGGGAGGGTGATTAACAAAGATAACGCGCCCGGGCTCAAATGCGGGATGGTGGTCGAAGGGGCGAACGGCCCGACTACTGCGGAAGCGGACGACATACTCCGTGAGAGGAACATACTCGTCATACCCGACATTCTGGCCAACGCGGGAGGGCTCATCGTGTCGTATTTCGAATGGGTGCAGGGGCTCCAGGAATATTACTGGTCGAGGGAGGCGGTGCACGACGAGCTTAAGAAGCGCATGAAGAGTACGTTCGTAAGGGTCGCCGATTACGCGGAGAAAGAAAACATCCCGATGCGTCTCGCCGCGCTCATGCTGGGTATAAGCCGTGTATCACAAGCGAAGAAGCTCCGGGGGCTTTATCCGTGAGATTTATAATTGCGAAGGAGTGTAATACAGAACAATGCCATGACGAACTAAGAGCGGCGATCTTAAAAAACATCGTTTCGTCACTCTGTGTCTTAAAAATTCAACTAGCTTCTTCGTATCCAATATATTCCGCCCTGCTTGATGGAGCGGGAACTTCAAGACCATCCTCAATTAATCCCCGAATATGAAATGGAATTGCGTCTTTCATAAGCTGCAAGGTTTCTTCAATCGTATCGCCGACTGCCACACAGCCAGGTAAATCGGGGCAATACGCCCCGTAGGTTCCGGTTTCGCTCCGCTCAACTATTATTAAATATTCCATTATTTCAGCCCCGCTTGTTTCAATATACTGTTAAGTGTACCCCTCGGCATATCGGTATTCAAGCCGCCCGCTATGGTTACCCGACCCTTCTTTGTCGGATGCTTAAACTGCCTGTGGCTGCCCTTCTGAGCTGCCAGATACCATCCATCCGATTCCACCAAACGTATCGCTTCTTTAACTTTCATGCCGCCTCGATCGTTTCCATTAATATCCTACCTTCACAGTGGTGTCAATCCCGATGTTTTATCCCAACCCGGCAGTCCATGCATAATTAAGCCGGAATCTCCGGGCACCGCAAAATTCCCGTCTATATTTAAGCCCATAACCAGCTAAACTATACAACTTCAGAAATTATGGTGCTTACGTGAACGCAATCATTTCTGTAAAAAATTTGAGCAAAATATATGCCTCCGGTTTTCAGGCGCTAAGGAACATCGATCTGGATATACGGAGGGGGGAGATCTTCGCGCTCCTGGGCCCGAACGGGGCAGGGAAGACGACCCTCATCAGCATCATCTGCGGGATAGTCAATCCGAGCGGGGGGACGGTGCTGGCGGACGGCCACGATATAATATCCGACTACCGCGCGGCCCGGTCGAAGATAGGCCTCGTCCCCCAGGAGCTGACGACGGACGTGTTCGAGACCGTGAGGGACACGATGAACTTCAGCCGGGGCCTGTTCGGGAAGCCGCCCGACCCCGTATATATCGAGAAGGTGCTCGGCCAACTCTCGCTCCTCGACAAGGCCGATACAAAGATACAGGCGCTTTCGGGGGGGATGAAGCGCCGGGTGCTCATCGCCAAGGCCCTCGCGCACGAGCCTAAGATACTATTCCTCGACGAGCCCACGGCGGGGGTGGACGTCGAGCTCCGCCGCGATATGTGGGAGATGGTCAGGGGCATGAGGGAAAACGGGGTGACTATAATACTGACGACGCATTACATCGAGGAAGCGGAGCTCATAGCCGACCGCATCGGGATAATAAACAAGGGGGAGATTATCCTCGTCGAGGACAAGACCGCGCTGATGGAAAAACTCGGCAAGAGACAGCTGAAGCTCTACCTCCAGAACTCTATAGCTTCGATACCGGCCGGGCTTAACGGTCTCGACCTCGAGCTTTCCAAGGACGGGAGCGAGCTCGTTTACACGTTCGACATACACGGCGAAGAGACGGGAATAGCGTCCATCGTCCCGGGCCTCGTCATGCTGACGATCATGAGCGAGAGCATATCTAACGCTTCCTTCGGGATATACCTGCCGAAATTCACGGGCACGATTTACGAGGTGCTGTCGGCGCCGGTCTCCTACATAGAGGTCCTGATAGGCTACGTAGGCGCGGCCGCCACGAAATCCATCTTGCTGGGCGCGCTCATACTGGCTACGGCGCGCCTCTTCGTTCCCTACTCGATTTTGCACCCGTTCTGGATGGCGGGGTTCCTCCTCCTGACCGCCGTCTCCTTCTGCCTCTTCGGGTTCATAATCGGCATATGGGCGGACAGCTTCCAGAAGCTCCAGATGGTGCCGCTGATGATCATCACTCCGCTTACGTTCCTGGGGGGGAGTTTTTATTCGATATACATGCTGCCGCCCGTATGGCAGAAGATCACGCTCTTCAATCCGGTCGTGTATCTCATTAGCGGTTTCAGGTGGAGCCTGTACGGGGTCTCGGACGTAAATGTCGTTATCAGCCTGGGCATGACGCTCCTGTTCTTAGCCGTCTGTATCGCAGTCGTGTGGTGGATATTCAGGACGGGGTACAAGCTCAAAAATTGAGATGTC
>JAHKKQ010000091.1 GCA_020027805.1 Candidatus Dadabacteria bacterium | reverse complement strand
TCCCCGTTCTCGCGGAGGTCCCGCGTTATCATGCCCACGTTGGTTACTTCCGACATGCGCCTTATGAAAAGGAGGGCAGCGAGCACTATTCCGACTTCGACCGCGACTGTGAGGTCTACGAATATGGTCAGGGCGAACGTCGTGAGGAGCACCATGACGTCGCTCTTCGGGGCCTTGAGCAGCCCTACGAAATGGCCTATTTCGCTCATGTTGTAGCTCACGACGACGAGTATGCCCGCCAGGGCCGCGAGAGGTATCATCTTTGCGAGAGGCGCGAGGAAGAGCAGCATTAGCGCAAGGGATATTGCGTGTATGATGCCCGCGACCGGCGTCTTCGCGCCGCTCTTCACGTTCGTTACTGTGCGTGCTATAGCCCCGGTCGCCGGTATGCCGCCGAACACGGCCGAGCCTATGTTGGCGACGCCCTGGGCAACGAGCTCCATATTCGAGCGGTGGCGTCCCCCGATCATGCCGTCCGCGACCGTAGCTGACAGGAGCGATTCTATTGCCGCGAGTATTCCGACAGTGAACGCGGGTGATACGAGGCTCTTAACCTTCTCGATGTCGAATGAAGGGAAGCTCGGCAGGGGTATAGTCCTCGGCAGGTCGCCGAAACGGCTGCCGATCGTTTCCACGTCGAGGCCGAGGGCCGAAGACGCGATAGTGGCCGCCATCATGCCGAGCAGCATCGCCGGTATGCGGGGCACGAATTTCCGGGTTATGGTAATGACCAGAATAGTCCCGATGCCGATGGCAGCCGCCTGAATGTTTATGAGGTCTAGGTGGCGGAAGTACTCTATCCATTTCGGAACGAACTCTGCCGGGACTTGCTCAATCCGGAGCCCGAGCAGGTCCTTTATTTGGGTCGAGAAAATCACGACCGCTATGCCCGAAGTGAAGCCGGTTGTGACGGGGAACGGGATGAATTTTATCAGGCCGCCCATACGGAAGAGGCCGAGCGCGATGAGGAACCCGCCCGCCATGATCATGCAGTAAACCAGGCCGTCGTATCCGAACTCGGCCACTATGCCCGACACTATGACGACGAAAGCGCCCGTGGGTCCGCCTATCTGTACCCTGCTCCCGCCGAGGAGAGAAATGAGCACCCCCGCGACGATTGCGGTGAACAGTCCCCTCTCGGGCGTTACGCCGCTCGCGATGGCAAAAGCCATTGCCAGGGGGAGAGCCACGATGCCTACGGTGACACCCGCGAAGAGGTCGTGCGTGAATGTCGATCTGTTATATCCGCGGAGCGTGGTGAAGAGCTTGGGCGTTAACATAAAACTATGCGTCCTTCAGAGAGTGCGAATTTTATATCCCCGAAATAAAAATTACGCGACCTGTCCCGGACGGAACTATCCCGTTGGGGGAGGAGGCGGGGTTATTATTGCAGTTCGAAACATATGAGGTTTTTTTAATTCTGGCGGATTACCGATGATTGTTCAGTGAAAAAGGCGGCTGTCAAGAGAATGGAGGGAAAATTCACACCGGAAATAGAGATCCGCGCATGAAATAACCGTCGACGACACAACCGGCGCCCTGCATTTACTCATACCGGCGAAATTTGCGTCTGACGACGGAAGAGCCAGGCGGCTGCCGGCATCGAGACGAGGGTTATGGCGACGCACCAGACCACTGATAACCACCCGGCGTTTCCAATAGGCGTTCCGACGAGCCATGCGCGCATGGCTTCGATCACGTGAGTAAACGGCTGGTTATCGGCAAAGATGCGGAGGGCGGTTGGCATATCGTCCGTCGGGACGAAGGCGCTTGAAGCGAAGGTGAGGGGCATGATGAAAAGGAAGCTTATCCACTGAGCTGCCTCGACGCTCTTCACTAATAGCCCCAGAATGGCGCAGAACCAGGACATGGCGAACGTAAAAAGGAGCAGGAGGCCGAATACCATGACCCATTCGAGCGGGTCTGCGGTCGGGCGGAAGCCGACAACGAAGCCCGCGGCTAGCATTATGAGGCTTGAAATGGTGTTGCGGAAGAGATCGGCCATCACATGGCTCGAAAGCAGCGCCGAGCTGTTCATCGGCAGGGACCGGAACCTGTCCACTATGCCGCGTTTGAGGTCGAGCACTATATTGACTGTAGTGTTGCTCGAGCCGAAGGCGAGGCTTTCGACAAGCACGCCCGCCAGAAGGAAATTGGGGTAAGTCGTTCCGCCGGTGTCGATAGCGCCTCCGAAGACGTAGCGGAATAGGATCAGGAACATGATAGGCATGAGGATCAGGGACAGCAGCTGGTCGAGGTTCCTCGTGATGTGTTTGATGCTCCGCCTCGTAAGGACCCAGGAATCGCTGAGAAACCAATATATGGCGGAATGGCGTTCAGGCGTCACTTTCGTGACTAAGGCGGAAATCTGGTTCATTGCTTCGCCTTTTCCTTTTTCTCCGTCTGACCGTGGTCATTTTCCGCGGTAGCAGTGCGTCCCGTTAGAGTAAGAAAGACGTCATCGAGCGTTGGACGGTGGAGGGATACGCTCTCGACCTCTATCCGGGCTTTTTCAAGACAGTCCAGGATTTCCTTGAGCTCCCTGACGCCGTTCCTGGTCGCAACGCTTATACTGCGGCGCGGACGGTCGATATAGAGCTCATCGCACATTATTACATTCTCGGCTGTCTCGAAATCGCTCCCTTCGGCGATGATCAGCTCCAGGTATTCGGACCCCACCCGCGCTTTGAGCTCGGACGGCGTGCCCTGCGTAATGACCGTCCCCCTGTCTATAACGACGATCTCGTCCGCGAGCCAGTCGGCTTCTTCCATGTATTGGGTGGTTAGCAGTATGGTGGTGTCGCCCGCAGCGAGCTCTTTAATGATGTCCCACATAAGGAGACGGCTCCTGGGGTCGAGGCCCGTAGTAGGCTCGTCCAGGAACAGGACCGAAGGAGAGGCGATGAGGCTCGCTGCGAGGTCGATCCGCCTCCGCATACCGCCCGAATACGTTCTAAGCTGGCGGGAAGCGGCATCCACGAGGTCGAACTGCCGGAGCAGCTCCCGCGTGCGGCTTTTCGTATCAGCGTTACTCAGCCGGTATAGCCGTCCCATCATTTCGAGGTTTTCCTCGCCGCTCAGATACTCGTCGACCGCAGCGTACTGTCCGGTCAGACCGATGCTGCTCCGCACCTTGTGCGATTCGCGCACGACATCGTAGCCGTTGATGAATGCCCTCCCGCCGTCGGGCTTGAGCAAGGTGCTGAGGATTTTGACGGTGGTCGTCTTCCCCGCGCCATTAGGTCCGAGTATTCCCAGGACCGAGCCGCGGCGCGCTGCGAAATTAATCCCGTCGAGCACCTGCAGTTTTCCGTATGACTTTTTAAGTCCTTCGACTACTATTGCGTTGTCCATAAAGGGTTCGATTATATACTCAGAGTCTTAATTGACTATACCTTAAGACTATACCTGAGCCGGGTACGGATTTTTGCCGGGCGGTTCTATTTTCAATTCAAAGCAAGCCGGGGTATCGTTATGCATCTTTACCATGGCAGCCTTCTCGAGACAAAACCTGAATTATGATACTTAGGCATTGACATAAGTATTTGACTAATGTATAGTTAGGTATATGCCTAACCTACAAGTACAACTCGATCGTGTTTTTCATGCCTTGTCTGACCCGACCAGGCGCGCTGTGCTGACACGGCTGAGTGACGGCCCTCTGCCTGTGAGCGAGCTGGCGCGGCCATTCCATATGGCGCTGCCCTCGTTCACCCAGCATCTGGGTGTTCTGGAAGAGTGCGGGTTAGTCCGCTCGCATAAAAGGGGCCGGGTACGTACCTATCGGCTGACGCCGGAACCGTTGAAAGAAGCGGAACACTGGATCGAGAGGCGGCGCGTGATCTGGGAGCTGCGCCTGGATCAACTGGACAATTGCCTTGAAGAATTAAAGGAGAAAAAGTAATGACTCGTAGAAAATATAAACCTGATCCCCGACTCGATCTCGTATTGGAGCGCACCGTCGGCGTGCCGAGAGAGCTCGTCTGGAAGGCGTGGACAACGCCTGAGTACCTGAAGAAATGGTTTACGCCCGCCCCCTGGACGACAATAGACTGCGAAATCGATCTTCGCCCCGGCGGCATCTTCCGCACCGTTATGCGTTCACCGGACGGGCAGGATCACCCGAATACCGGCTGTTACCTCGAAGTCGTCGAGAACGAAAAACTCGTCTGGACCGATGCGCTTGAGCAGGGCTATCGGCCGTCCAATCGGCCGAATGACTGCATCGACAGCTTCTTCACCGCGATTATAATGCTGGAGCCGCATGAGGGCGGAACGAAGTATACAGTTATCGCACTCCACGGCGACGAAGAAGGCCGCAAAAAACATGAGGACAGGGGATTTCATAAAGGATGGGGAGCTGCCCTCGATCAGCTCGTTGCTTTCGTAAAAACTTTGTAAAGACCGCAGAAAAAGAGTGGAGGCGCCGGGAATCGAACCCGGGTCCGAGAAAGAGACTCACAAGGCCTCTACATGCTTAGTCTATCGTTTTGTCTCGCGTTGAAGTTACCGATAGACAGGGTTTTCACCGCCAGCCCCGAATGTTTTCTCGTCCTCAGGCGTTCAGGGCGTCGCCTGGGGACCAGCCCGCATTGTGTCGCCTCGTTTAAACCCGCAGGCGGGGTCTAAGGAGCCGTCGCTGCTCTATTTAGGCAGCGAGTGCAAAGTCATTTGTGGCACTTGTGTGTGCTCCGCCAGTTTTACGAGTTAGCAGAAGCTCGGCATGCAGCACAAGCTATCCCAATCCCCGTCGAAGCCATGTCGCCCCCATGTCAAAGAACAATAAACTTTAATTATGCTTTGTAACTTGCTATTACAAAATAATTATTATTTCTATGTTGTCAAGGCCGCCCATTCGGCGGGTATACGGAGAGTTTACACTACTTTCGGGGATATATACAGGATCAGAATCGCCTCTTCATGGCCTTTTCCATCTCCCTGTCGGCCTCTCTCTTCTTTATGTCGTCCCTTCTGTCTATGACCTTTTTACCCTTTCCGAGGGCGAGATCGACCTTCGCCTTGCCCCGTTTGAAATAGATCTTTAACGGGATGAGGGTGTATCCCCTTATGATCGTCTTGCCCATGAGCCTGGCGATCTCCCGCTTGTTGAGGAGGAGCTTTCTTTCCCTGCGCGGGTCGTGGTTGAGTATATTGGCCTTCTCGTAGGGGGCTATGTAGCTGTTTACGAGGAAGACCTCCTCGTCCCTTATCATGGCGAAGCTCTCCTTAATGCTCGCCTGGTTCTCGCGGAGCGATTTCACCTCGGAGCCCTTGAGCTCGATGCCGGCCTCGTAGTTCTCCTCTATGACGTAGTCCCGCTTGGCCCTCGGGTGAGTGCAGACGACCTTTTCCATTTTTTTAATATAATGTCTAAGCGGGGGAAATCAACATGCACAGCGTACGTAGCTGTACAAATAGTGATTATGAGGACAATAAGTTACGTCGGAAAGCGTACGGAGCATACCCTCCTCCCCCTCGTTTGAAGGGAGAGGGAGTTCAAGCTCAATATCTATAGCCCGTTAAGCCGCGGCGCGTCTACGCCTCAGCGCATAAAATACCCCGATGAGTACAAATCCGCCGGCCGCTGCCAACATGCCCCATTCCGAAAGCGTCGGTATGCCCGCCGGTCTGACGTTTATGAATACGCACTCCGCAATGTCGGGAACCTGCGCGACGCAAGTGGCGCTAACCCCGTTTTCGAGTTCGGTGATGACTAATCCCGGATTCGTGCATTGTATATCCCTGAGATCCCATCCCGGCGGCAGTACCTCCGTAACCACAACTTCATCACCCAAACTTAACGCCGCGCCGGTGCTTTGTCCGTTAAACAGTACGCTATTACTTAAAATCGTACCGTTTACCGTCACGGTGAAATCGAACCCTATGTCTCCCCCTCGTACCAGCTTCGTTACATCAAGAGCACAGGACTGCCCCCACGCCTCGTTCCCGGCGCTGATGAGTGTAATTGCCCCCGTTAAAACGAAAATAATGAGTAAAGTATTCGCAAATCTATGCCCGGATTTATTTAGCACGGCTATCCTCCTTTGGTTTAATTCGCTTTTATCATACAATTTTTTAAGAATTCATGCAACCGTATACTTTTATGCAGTTTCATTATTCAGGAGCTTCGCTCCACTTTCCATGTCTGCACTGACTTCTCCTATCGTAATTGAAAGAAGCCGGGATTAAAACTCTTTCCTGCTGTCGAGCATAAGCGTCACAGGGCCCCAATTGACGAGATGCACGTCCATCATGGCGCGGAACCTGCCGGTTTCGACCTTCACCCCGCGCTCCCTGATCTCGCTCACGAAGAGCTCGTATAATTCCTCGGCAAGCTCCGGTGGGGCTACCTTGTCGAACGAAGGCCGCCTTCCCTTCCGGCAGTCGCCGTAGAGGGTGAATTGCGACACGACTAGGATCCCGCCGCGCGTGTCCGTTACGGACAGGTTCATCTTGCCTTCTACATCCTCGAATATGCGAAGGGCCAATATTTTCTCCGCAAGATACCGGACGTCTTCCCCGGTATCGTCCTTCCCTGCCCCAAGGAGCACGAGCATGCCCTCCCCTATCCGGCCCACGGCCTCCCCTTCTACCTCCACCCTAGCCTCTTTTACACGCTGTATTACGGCTCTCAAGATTTTTTCCGGATCGAAAGTCTTGAATTACTATAGAGCGATGTAATTCAGGCAGCCGCGTTTCTTTTTCTAAGGACCATAAATCCTACTATCCCTAGAATAGAAGCCATAGCAATAAGCCCCCACTCTGATAGCGTCGGGATGTTTCTGGTAAGTTTAGAATCCCTAAAAACTAAAAATACAGGCTCATCCAGGCCGCCGCCGCTGGCGAATGCGTCTATGAAAGCGCCCGTAGCGCCGTTATACCGAAGGACTTGGTCGTTATTTGCGCTAGCTATGTATAGATTGCCGTCGGGCCCGAAGACGAGATCAATAGGCGCATCCAGGCCGCCGCTCCCTCCTGTTACGAATGCGTCTATGAAAGTGCCCGTCGCGCCGTTATACCGAAGGACTTGGTCGTTATCTACGCTTGCTACGTATAGATTGCCGTCGGGCCCGAAGACGAGACCAGTAGGCGAATCCAGACCGCCGCCGCTGGCGAATGCGTCTATGAAAGCTCCCGTCGCGCCGTTATACCTGAGGACTTGGTCGTTATTTGCGCTAGCTACGTATAGATTGCCGTCGGGCCCGAAGACGAGACCAAAAGGCGCATCCAGGCCGCCGCTCCCCGCTGTTACGAATGCGTCTGTGAAAGCGCCCGTCGCGCCGTTATACCTGAGGACTTGGGAGCTGTTAAAGCTGGTAACGTATAGTTCCTGGGAATTCGCTTTATTGCCGGATAATATAAAAGATAATAAAAACAGCAAAAGCATAAACATCGCCATATATACTGCTCTCGCGAGTTTCATCTTCCAGTCCTCCAACACCAATATTTTATCGTATCCTGCCGTAAGTAGAAGTTTATCCCCAATCTAGCACAATACAGGGAATAAAACAATCTGGGGAAATACGTATGAGAATATCATGAGTATGTACCGCTCCCTGTTTGTAAAGCTCATGACTATGCTTTCTTCCACTATACTCAAATATTATTTTACAGGCTTAACTCTATAAGCTTCTTAGCGGGGAGAAGTAGAGTGATTAACATAAGATTAATATGTATTATAATTAGGATAGATAAAGCTGTTTATTCGAGGGGCGGGTGATTATGCGAGTAATTAATATACTTCAGATAATGATGATAGTTTTGGGATTTGCGATTCCGCGGGCCCATTCTATCGAATTCCCTCCCGAGCCGCCCAAGAAGCTTATCGTTCACACGGTAAAGAGCGGGGAGGAGCTGCATTTGCTTGCGGGCTACTATTTCCTCGACTGCAGGCAATGGGAGAATATATATCAGGCCAACATGGGCACTATCGTGAACCCGAACAAGATTTATCCGGGACAGGAGCTTTACGTTTTCGTGGAAGAGGACTGGACGCCGCCTTTCGACCTCGACGCCTACGTGAATAAATGGCGGCCTTACCTGCTTAGCGGCACCGTGCCCTAGATCAGGTCTCTTAAATATTCCCCGACGTAAGAAGACGATATCTTGTCGAGGGCCGTTTTTTCTATCTGCCTTATCCTCTCGCGCGTTACCCCGAACCTGTCCCCGATCTCGCTCAGCGTGTAGGTGGTCTCTATGCCTATGCCGAAGCGCATCCTGATTATCTCCCGCTCCTTCGGCGTGAGGAGCGATAGTATGTCCTCGATCCTGTTTTGGACCGTACGCTTCAATATGGCTGAATCAGGCGGGGGTATCTTCTCGTCCTCGACGAATTCGACATGGCTCCTCTGGTCTTCGTTGGAAATGGGGGTGTCGAGGGACTGTACGTTGTTCATCACGTCCGACGCCGTCTGTATGATCCGCTTTACGACCGCGGGGGATATGTCGAGCTCCTTCGCTATCTCCTCGCACGTGGGCTCCCTGTCGAGCTCCCTCGACAGCATCGTCGTGACCGCCCTCACCTTCCCCGCCCACTCGTAGAG
>JAHKKQ010000090.1 GCA_020027805.1 Candidatus Dadabacteria bacterium | reverse complement strand
GGCGTCGCCGACCACGTGGGGTATAAGACGGCGGTCGTGTTCGGGAGCGTTATCGCTTCGTTTACGGTCGAGAATTTCAGCGTGAAGAGGCTGGCTCAGCTGAGGAGGTCAGATGTCGATAAAAGGTTCACTGCTTTCCTTCAGCTCTCGAGGCTCGATTGATATGAAGCGCGTCCTGCCGATGATTCTCGTCGCTGCCGTAATGCTCGCCTCCTGCGGGGGCGGGGCCAAGAAAGCGGACGTGGAAGCCGACCAGACGAAGACGTTCGAGAACCAGAAGGCGCTCGCTGTCTCTTCTTCCTGGAGGGGCAATTTCCCACAGGCGCTCAAGGAGATAGAAGAGGCCGAACAGATAAACGACAAAGACCCGGAAGTTTACGTGATAAAGGGCGCGATATACATGGGGCTGAAAGAGTATCCCACGGCCGAGCAGAACTACAAAAAGGCAGTCAGTCTCAATCCCGGCTACACCTCGGCCCATTTTAATCTCTGCGGATTATATCTCATACAAAAGAATTTCGACCAGGCAATTTCCGAATGCGGTCTCGTTACGGCCGACCCCACTTACAAGGCGAGGGCAAACGCATACACGAACATCGGCATCGCTTATTACAACAAGGGGGATATGACCAAGGCGAGGGAGAATTACGAACAGGCGCTCAAGCTGAACCCCTCGTTTGTCTACGCTCACAACGAAATGGGCAAGCTCTATATGTCGACGGGTAGGTACGGCGAGGCTGTGACGGAATTCAGGCAGGCCGTTGACGGTTATCCCGCCTATGACGAGGCTTACTATAACCTCGGCCTCGCTTATATGAAGCTGAACGACAGCGTTAACGCCTGCGAAGCCTTCAGGAAGGTGCAGGACATGTCACCGAACTCCGAATCCGGGGTCAATTCCAACCGTTACATCAATACGGTTTGTCAATGAACCGGGAGCGGCGGGCTCGTTGCCGCCGTTTTATCATCATGGGCGAATCACCGGCTGTTTTAGGCCCTATTTCTTACCGTTCTTTATCTTCTCGGCGAGCGACGACGTGGACATGCCCTTGACGAGGGGGATTATCACGACGCGCCCTCCCAAGCCCTCGACGAATCCCCCGCCGACCACCTCTTCGCGCCTGTAGTCCCCGCCCTTCACCAAAACGTCCGGTTTCAGCTCCTTTATCAGCTCGAGCGGCGTGTCCTCTTCGAATACGCAGAGGTAATCGACGCAGTCAAGCGCGGCGATAAGCACGGCGCGGTCGGTCTCGGTTATGTAAGGCCTGCCGGGCCCTTTCAGCTTCCTCACGGATTTGTCGCTGTTTATTGCCACGACGAGCGCGTCCCCGAGCTTCCTCGCCTCCCGGAGGAGCTTCAGATGCCCCGTGTGGAAGAGGTCGAAGCAGCCGTTCGTGAATACGACCTTCCTCCCCTTTGCCCTCAGTCCCGCGAGCGTTTTCGCCAAAGCGCCGCGCGCCTGTATTTTGCCCTTTTCCCCTTCCTCTTCCCTCGCGAAGTATGTCCTCAGATCGGCCTGCGTGACGCTCGCAGTCCCTATCCTGCTCACCACGACACCCGCCGCCGCGTTCGCGATCTTCACGGATTCCTCGAGCAGGTAGGACGCGAGGAAGGAGAGTGTGAAGACGCTTGCGGCCGTATCCCCCGCGCCCGTGACGTCGAACACCTCAACCGGGTGAGAAGGCACCGTTCCCGCGTCACCGTGCTTCGAGAAATAGCTTATGCCGCCTGACCCCCGCGTAATGAGAACGAAGTCCGTCTCGGTTTGTCTCATTATTATGTCTGCGGCGTTCTTGAGCGTTTTGTCATCCGTTATTTTGAGCCCCGAGGCGAGCTCGGCCTCTCTCAGGTTGGGCGTGATGGCGCTTGCGCCCCTGTACCTTCCGTAATTCTCCCCCTTCGGGTCGACCGTGACGAATATGCCGGACCCTTTCGCGAGCTTTATCACACGGGAGACGAGATTGTCGGTCACGACGCCCTTCGAGTAGTCGGAGATTATTATGCCCTTCGGTTTGAACTCCTTCACGGCGCGTTCTATGGATTTCAAGAGCGCCTTCTCGACGTTCTCGTGCGTCAGTGTATCGACTTCCATATCCATGCGCGCTATCTGCTGATTCCCGGCGATGAGCCTCGTCTTCGAGGTCGTGGGCTTGCCTGAGTCGCGTACGATGCCCCCTGACCCTATGCCGCTCTCTTTCAGGAAACGGACGATGTCGTCGCCCTCCCGGTCTTTCCCCAAACTGCCCACGAGCTCGACCCCGGCGCCGAGAGTCCTCAAGTTTACGGCGACGTTCCCGGCCCCGCCGGGCGCGAACGCTTCCTCCGTCACCCTGAGCACGGGCACGGGCGCTTCGGGGGAAATCCTCTCGACCGTCCCCCTCACGTACCGGTCTAGCATAACGTCACCGACGACCAGTATCCTTTGCCTGCCGAACCGCTTCATTATTTCTGTGATGCGCATATTTATCTTTTTCCCGTGGTTACATTTATTTATCCGAAATCACTCCTATTATAATAGAGTTCCAAATTGCTGTAAATTAAACCGGTTTACGGCTCGTTTTCGTTGTATATACTTGTACGAGATGATCGACATACACTGCCACTTTCTGCCGAATATAGACGACGGCCCCAAGAGCTGGGAAGAGAGCATCGAGATGGTAAAGATCGCGTGCGGGGACGGGATCAGGGGAGCCGTCATGACGCCCCACTGGATACAGGGGACGAACTGGCAGCCGACCCCAGATACGGTGAGGGGCCTGGTAGAGGAATTCAACGACAGGATAAAAAAAGAGGGGCTCGATTTCGAGGTCTATCCCGGAATGGAGATAGGCATAATCGCCGACCTCCCAAAGGTCGTATCGAACGGAGACGTGCTCACTCTCGCCGACAGCGATTTCATACTCATCGAGGTACCGTTTTACAACCTTCCGCTCGGCATCGAGGAGGTCATATTCGGTCTGGAGACCATGGGGAAGACAGCGGTGCTCGCGCACCCGGAGCGTAACCGCGAGTTCCAGAACTCGCCCAGGAGGATTGTGGAGCTCGTAGGCATGGGAGCCCTCGTGCAGGTTACGGCATCGAGCCTGTCAGGCGGGTTCGGGGACGCTGCCAAGGGCTGCGCGATAGAGTTCGCGAAGCTGGGCGTGCTTCATTTCGTCTCGTCTGACGCGCATTCGAAAAAGCACAGGACCCCTATCGTGTCGAACGGCCTCGCGGTCATAGAGAAGAAGATAGGAAAGGAGGCTGTGGACAATCTCGTATCCAATACCTATCAGATAATTAACGGCAAATCCCGCGCGAGGGGATGAAAGGGCCGCCGCTTAATATTACCGATCCGTTTTAAACTCCTATTCCGATTTAGAGTGCTGGAGGAACTTGAGTCTCAGAGTGTAGAGTATATCGTCGAGGAGCTTGTCTTCGTCGGTATCGAGGTTGCCTGAGGTCTTGTCCTTTATTATCTCGAGTATCTCGATCGTATGCCTGGCTGCCGGGATGTTGACGCTCCTCGACCTCGATTCGGGGTCGGGAATCTCCCCCATGTGGATAAGGGAAGACGCGTTTAACGAAAGTATAAACGCCGAAAAATCCATCGTTAGCTCGCCCGAGGGTCCGGGCTTTCGTTTTTTTTCATCGCTCATGTCGATTCCTCCCGGGGCTTTACCGCTTCCCGCGGCCCCGGCATTCATTATACACGCCAGTCCCGGTCAGCGGCACCCGTTTGCCGGATTACGGTTAATATTAATTATCTCATATGCCTGCTTAATTTCACCCTCGGGTTATAGGGGTGAGATTTTTCGAGCTCTTCGAACTTCTTCCTGTCGTCCTCGCTTATCTTGTCGGGCATCGCAATCTTTATCTCGATATACTGATCACCCCGGACCTTCGTTTTCAGGTTCGTTACGCCCTTGCCCTTCAACCTGAGCCTCGTGCCGCTCTGCACCCCGGGCGGTATGGTCATCTCTGCAGTCCCGTCGATAGTCGGTATCTCTATCTTCTTCCCGAGCGCCGCTTCGTAGACCGTGACGGGCACTTCGAGGTATATATCGTCGCCCTTTCTGCTGTATATGGGATGCGGCTTCACCTTTACCCTGAGATAGAGGTCGCCTTTAGCGCCCCCTCCCTCTCCCTTGCCCTGAACGCGTATCCGTGAGCCGTTGTCCACACCCGCGGGAATCCTGACGGAGAGCTTCTCGGTCTCGACGCCCTCCTGCTTCTGCCTGCTTATGGACAGGTCCCTGACGCCGCCCCTGATAGCCGTGTCGAAATCTATCTCTATCTGGTACTCGAGGTCCCTTCCCCTGGATGCCCTTTCCTTGGTCACGGTGCTGAATATGTCCCTGAACGTCTCGCCCCTGCCCCTGCCGGGCCTGCCTTCGCCTGCCGAGCCGAATAAGTCCTTGAAAATGTCCTCGAAACCCGAGAAGTCATTGGCGCTGTAGCTGTATTCATACGCCTGCCCGGTGTCGTCCGCGCGCTTCCAGGTCGTCCTGCCGCCGGGCCTGAACTCCGCAGACCCGAACATGTCGTACGTTTTCCTCTTCTCCTCGTCGGAGAGCACCTCGTGCGCCTCCTGCACCTCCTTGAATTTTTCCTCGGTGTCCTTCTTGTCGGGGTTGAGGTCAGGGTGGTACTTCCGCGCGAGGGCCCTGTAGGCCTTTTTTATTTCTTCTTTGGTCGCGGTCTTTGAAACGCCCAGTATCTTGTAATAGTCTTTAACTGTCTGTGCCATTTATGTTCAGATGGGACTGCTCCCGCCCGGGGTGAAGGGACAGCATATCCTGTGACTTATTTCGCGTCAATCGCGTATGTGCCTTAAATCGCCCCGAAATTCCGCTCATTCGGGTCCCGCCCGGCGTACTTAAAATTAGCCTTAATTTCCCCGGAGTCAATATTGCCTTCGGGCGGACGGGTCCATATCGTAAAAAATAATCATTTGCCGGGTTGGTTCAATAACGGGATTGGGGGATTGCTGCGCCTAGTAGAGTCAGCTATTCTCGACGAACCGGAGCACTATGTCGGCAAGCTCCATGAAGGCTTTAGCCGCCGTGCTCTCGGGTTTCGATATGACGACCGGGACTCCCGAGTCGCCGCCCTTTCTTATCTCGGGGTCGATGGGTATCTCGCCCAGGAAAGGCACCTCGAACTTCTCGGCCATCCTCCTGCCGCCGCCCCTCCCGAAGATGTCTATATTCTCCCCTCCGGGGGCCTCCAGATAGCTCATGTTCTCGACTATGCCGAGTATCGGGACGTTAAGCTTCCTGAACATCTGCACCCCGCGCCTCACGTCTATGAGCGCAACGTCCTGCGGCGTGGTGACGATAAGGCCGCCGCTCAGCGGAGCCGTCTGCACGAGCGAGAGCTGCGCGTCGCCGGTGCCCGGCGGTAAGTCGATGACGAGGTAGTCTGTATCCGTCCACTCGACGTCCTCGATGAACTGCTTTATAGCGCCGTGCACCATGGGCCCCCGCCATATGACGGTCTCGTCCTCGCTGATGAGGAAGCCGATAGACATGAGTTTCAGCCCATATTTTTCTAACGGTATGATTCTGTTCGCTTCAGTAGCGTGCGGCCTGTCCTTCACGCCCAGCATTATAGGCAGGCTCGGCCCCCATATGTCGGCGTCCATGAGGCCGACTCCTTTCCTCTTCATCGCCATTGCCACAGCGAGGTTGACGGCGACTGTCGATTTGCCGACGCCCCCCTTGCCGCTCGCGACGGCTATGTAGTGTTTTATCGCGGGGAGCTTCGACGGGGTTTCCGCTTTTGCCGGCCCGTGCCCCGGAGCGGCTTTGGGCTCCCTCGCGCCTATTTGTATATCGACGCCCGAGACGCCCGGGGTTTCGAGCAGCGCGTTCCTCACGGACTCGCCTATCTCCGTCTCGAGCTTCTGGTCGGGCTTGGGGAGGACGAGGGAAACCGATACGCGTCCCCCTTCGACCTTAACGTCCTTTACTATTCCGAACGAAACTATGTCTCTCGTGAATCCGGGGTATCTGACCTTCTTGAGGACGCTCCGGACCCCTTCCTGGGTGATTTCCATTAAACGGGTTTATACTCCTTCGTAAACGGCAGCGGCTTATGCGATACCGAGTTTTTCTTTGGCGTGGTCGGACATCATGTCGGGGTTCCACGGCGGGTCCCATACGACCTCGATCAGCACGTTGTCGGCCCCTATCTCCTTCACGGCCGCCTCCGCCTGCTGGGCGATCATCGCGCCCATTCCGCAGCCGGGGGTCGTGAGGGACATCTTTATGCTCACGTTCTTCCCCGAAGAGATCTTGACATCGTATATGAGGCCCAGGTCGACGATGCTCACCGGAATTTCCGGGTCGTACACGCCCTGAAGCGCGTCGAAAACGTCCTCGTCCGTGAGCACGACGTCTTTATGCGCCGCATCCGGTTTCTCAAATTTGGTCAGCGTGACGCCCTTATCCCCGGCGTCCGCCGGTTCGTCTTTCTTGATGCCTATGATCTTTTTGAATCCCATGATCAGTCTCCCCCTGTTAGAGCTGATAAGCTATACGCGGCTTAAATACCTGATATAGCCGATATCGTACAGACTTTATTATACCGAATGAGACCGGTTCCCGGTAATCGCCGTCCCCGGATGGATAGAAACCGCCCGGGCAGGGCAAGAATGTAACACCCCGGCTTGCGGGGTGTCAAATTTACATTTTAATTCCCTCCTTTGTAAAGAACGGTTCTGAGCAAGCGTAAGAACCGGACGTCATGACAACAAAGGTGCCTACGTAAATTCAACTCTGTCTCAATGTTGCTAAAGCCCAAAAGGTTAGGGTGGATTTAATTTTCAATCCGTTCGCCCTGAGCTTGTCGAAGGGCACAGTTTCTTCTTCCCTCTCCCTTGAGGGAACGAATGCGAGCAAGTGAGCATTCGGTCGCTCTGTCAACAAAGGCAATGAAATAACTTGACTCACTCCTCAGCAATGCTTAATACAAACCAGGGTAGGGTGAGGGTGTACCACATGAATCTGTCATTCCCGAAAGTCTTTATCGGGAATCCAGTTCTTTGCTGTCATTGCGAGAGAGCGCTTTCTGCGACCGCGGCAATCTCATGAAAAGCGAGATCGCCACGACCACAAGACGGTCTCGCGATGACAGCCGGAATATTGTCATTCCCGAAACGATTGCGAACGAGCAAGCAATCGGTCGCACAAGGCTGATTAAAATACACTTCATTATCCCGGCACCTTATCAGCACAAGCCAAAAAGAATCGGGAATCCAGTCTCTCGTTGTCGACGAGTGAAGGGTTAAGACGCTTAGTCGAGTCCGTACCTCACTTCTCTTCGAGAAACGACCTCAGCATCCAGGCCATCTTCTCGTGGGTTTCCATGAGCCCCGTGAGATAGTCGCTCGTCCCCATATCGTTGTATTTCTCGTCGCAGGCCTTCAAGTCCTTCCTCAGCTTCTTTATTATGCTTTCGTGGTCGTGGAGTAGAGAGCGCACCATGTGCCGGGCGTCCGCCCCTTTGGTCGTGTCCTCTTCGAGGGTCTTGTTATCGAGCATCTCCTGGAGCGAGCCGAGCGCGTGTCCGCCTATGGTCCTCGCCCTCTCGGCGACGTCGTCAATGATCCCTTCGAGCGCGGTGTACTGCGCCTCGAAGAACTTGTGGAAATCGTTAAACTGCATACCCGTCACGTTCCAGTGGTAACCCCTCGTTTTCGTGTAGAGGACGTATTCGTCGGCTAGAACCCTGCTGAGTATCTTCACTACCTGAGCGCTCTGCTTTTCGTCTATTCCGATGTCCGTCATGATTGTCAAAAGCCTCCTTTTTTAATCTCTTGATAATAACATAACTGAGTGATACCATTTATCAAGTGATAATTATTCTTATATGCTAAAATTATGCATTTACAAGCCGACAGTTCACGGGTAAAATATAAAAATCGTGAGAGACAAAGCGTTTAAACTCGAAAAGTTGATGGAGAAGAGTAAAGAAAAGGGGCTCAAGCTCACCCCCCAGAGGATGGTCTTATTCCATATCCTATCGGAAGATGACCGCCACATGACGGCGGATGAGATATATCAGAAGGCCAGGGCCGAGCACCCCATGCTCTCGCCCGCGACCGTTTACAGGAACATGGAGCAGCTGGTCGAAGCCGGGCTCCTCTCGCACCTCGACCTGGGCGGGCCGTCCACGAGGTACGACACCAACCTTGACGATCACCACCACTTCGTCTGCGAAAAATGCGGCAAGGTAATGGACGTCTATCTCAAGGACATCCGGTACGAGCTCGACCCGGAAAAGTCCGACCTCTCCGACGTCCGCATCGATTCCTCGCAGCTCTACCTGCATGGAGTGTGTGGTGAGTGCGGGTGAGGTGCACTGAACTAACTTCAGCTATAAAATCAACTATGCTGTTACTTTCCCAATTCCGAGTTTGAAAACCCTTTCAAAATAATATTCTATATGATAATATATTATCATGTAATATTCAGGAGATAAATTTGCCAAAAGAATCGACCAGGGTTTCTTTTATTACGCCATCGGATAAACGTGAACGCCTCGATCATATAGCCGAAGCTTTCGGAAAGAATCTGAGCGCCGTTATTAACGAAGCGCTCGACCAGTACATAGATCTTCACGAGTGGCAGCTCGCA
>JAHKKQ010000089.1 GCA_020027805.1 Candidatus Dadabacteria bacterium | reverse complement strand
ATTTGGCATGTTCCTCTCTCGCTTCTTTAGAAGTTAAATCTTTTTCCCATTGAATGATAAAGGGATCTCTTCTCTTATTTAATATAGCTCTGCCAATATTTTTCCTGAAAATACTGCGGTCTTTATTATCAGTTAAAAAGTGCTCTATTAAACGAGAATGTAGCTGGTTTAATCCTGTGTGTGTTCCCACCCTCACAATCCTATTAGTACCATGAGCGACTTCACCTTTTTCAAATAAAATATATATACCATTATTGGGAATTGATGCTTTTTTAAATTTAAAGCTAAACTTAGGCAAGGTATTGAATAGTTGATGGAGGAGAGCGCATTCATCACATATCTTTAACTTATCTGTTAACCACTCAAGCTGTTCACCGATTCTCATATTCTCCATTGGGATTTCATTATATTTGATATGAGGAATGATGTACTCCCGATATGTCGATCCCGCAAAAGAAATGAAATTATCCTTATTCAAATCTGAAACTTTTCTTAATTGTTGAAGAACTACATCGGACCATTTCTTTATCTCATCGGTGTACATATTATTTAATGTAAGATTGTACGGGTTGATTACTTTTGATAAGTGCAATAGATGATGTTTAGCAGATAGTACAAATATTTTATCGGGCTTTAAGCACTTGGCGTACCGAAGACTTTTTTGGAACAGCGGGCTTGTATATAAATCTTCTGCTTTTGCCCTTCGGTTCAACTTTTTACTGCTACATGAAATTAAAACTATCTTAGACATGATTTAATCACAGAATAATAAATTTATTAGGAGAAAGCTACCCCTCCTTCTTATACACCTGCGCGGCGCCGCGGGGGACTTCGAGGACAAGCTCGCTCGATATGTGCCCGTACATCTGTATGAGCTTTGCGACAAGGCCGGTCCAGCCCGTCTGGTGGCTAGCGCCGATGCCCGCGCCGTTGTCCCCGTGAAAATACTCGTAGAATAAAACATAGTCCTTGAAGTGCGGGTCCGTCTGGAATCTCTCTGTCGCCCCGTAAACGGGCCTCCTCCCTTTTTCGTCCCTCCTGAATATGCTCACGAGGCGCCTGGATATTTCCTCCGCGGCCTCGTAGAGGGTCATGAATTTCCCGGAACCCGTCGGGCACTCGACCTTGAATTCGTCGCCGTAGTATTTATAGAGGTGAATGAGCGCCCTTATTATCATGGCATTAATCGGAAACCATATCGGGCCCCGCCAGTTGGAATTACCCCCGAAGAGGCCGGAGGAGGATTCGGCGGGCATATACTCGACCTTATACTCCTCGCCGTGGACTTTGAATATATAGGGGTGTTCCTTGTGGTAGCGGGAGATAGAGCGTATCCCGTAGTCGCTCAGGAACTCGTTTTCGTCGAGCATCTTCGAGAGCACGCGCTTGAGCTTTTCTTCGTTCAGGATGGATAGAAGATACCTGTTCGCGTACCCGAGCTTGTCGGGCGGGTGTATGGTAGCAAGCAGGTCCGAAATGCTCGGCGAATTTCAAAGCCATGTCTTCATACGTCGGATCGAATTTCGCGAGCTCGAACGCTATCTCCAGCATGTTCTGGCAGAACATCGCCATCCACGCCGTTCCGTCCGCCTGCTCGAGGAAGCCGCCCGTCGGAAGCGGCGAGCTGCGGTCGAATACCCCGATGTTGTCGAGGCCCAGGAACCCGCCTTCGAAGACGTTCTTTCCGTGGCGGTCCTTCCTGTTTACCCACCACGTGAAGTTGAGCACGAGCTTGTCGAATACCTGTTTCAGGAATTCGACGTTACCCTTCCCGTAAACCATTTTTTGGGTGTGGTAGAGGAATAGACACGCGAACGCGTGTACGGGAGGGTTCACGTCGCTGAAGTTCCATTCATATGCCGGGATCTGCCCGTTAGGGTGGAGATAGACCTCGCGCAGCATGAGCTCTAATTGCTCCCTTGAGAAGTCGGGGTCGACCATGTCGAGCGCCAGGGTATGAAAGCCGAGGTCCCAGGCCGCGTACCAGGGATATTCCCACTTGTCGGGCATGGATATCACGTCGTCGTTTATCATGTGGAACCATTCCCTGTTCCTTACATCCTTCCCGGGCCTGACAGCCCTGATATCGGCTCCATGCTCTCTCAGCCACTTGTCGAGATCGAAATAGTAGTACTGCTTCGACCATAGCATGCCGGCCAGCGCCTGACGCATCACGTTCTTCGATTCCTCGTCTATGGAGGGCGGGGTGATCGAATCATAAAACTCGTCCGCCTCCGTTTTTCGCGCGGCCACGGTCTTGTCGAAACCCCTGAACAGGTTCTTCCCGGCGAGCTCGGGGGATTTGGCAGAGAGGATGAGACGCACCCTTTTTTCCTCTCCGCCTGCGATCGAGAGCGTATAATGAGCGGAGACCTTCGTACCGGTTTTGCCGGGGTTTACCGCATCTTTTCTCCCTTTGACGATATATTCGTTGATGCCGTCTTTGACGTAGGGATTGCCGTTAGGGGTCCCGAATATCCGCTCCGTGTTTGTTTCATTCTCCGTGAACAGGAGCTTTGCGCTGCCTTCGCAGTAGAGATACCTTTGCCCGAGAGTCTCGTGCGACGCCTCGGCCAGAGTGAATTCCTCCCCCGCGTTTATCTGCCTGATTACCGGCCTGGGCGTGGGCTCGGACCATGACCAGGTGTTCCTGAACCAGAGCGCGGGAAGGACGTGAAGCCCGGCGGTCTCTATACCCCGGTTGACGGCGATGATGTTAATCAGTATTTCCTCGGGGGACTCCTTCGCGTATTCGACGAATACGTCGAAATACCTGTCGTCGTCGAGTACGCCCGTATTTATAAGCTCGTATTCGAGCTCGTATCGGGTGGCCTTTCTGTTCTTCTCCACAAGGTCCCTGTAGGGGTACGCGGACTGGGGGTATTTATAGAGGTACTTCATGTACGAGTGCGTCGGCGTGCTGTCTATATAATAGTAGTATTCCTTCACGTCCTCGCCGTGGTTCCCTTCGCTGTTCGTAAGGCCGAAAAGGCGCTCCTTCAGGATGGAGTCCTTGCCGTTCCATAGGGCGAGCGCGAAGCAGAGCGTCTGCTTATCGTCGGAGATGCCGGCGAGACCGTCCTCCCCCCACCTGTACGCGCGTGAGCGTGCATGGTCGTGCGGAAAGTAGTCCCACGCCGTGCCGTGCTCGCTGTAATCCTCCCTCACCGTCCCCCACTGCCTCTCGCTCAGATAGGGGCCCCATTTCTTCCACGGAACGATACTCCCTCTCGAATCGTCCAGACGTTTCTTCTCTTTATTTCCCATCCACATCTCCTGTCAATGTCCAACTCTTAAATAGCACGGGGATTAAAGTTTCCGATAAAACGGTCTTATAATCAATGGTCTGAATCTCCGCCTATGAAAATACTTTATTTATCTCGGGATGAGCATAACTTTTCACACTCGTCACCAGCCAACAATAATTCAGATTCTCCCTTTTTTACACGGAGCCGCCGGGCTCGAATAACGACTTTAATAGGGAAATTAGATCTGAGGCGATATGAATAAATCGGACGGAAATGCCAGGCCCGCCTGCTTTGACAAGTGAGAATGCAAATACAATTATCAGTGTTGCAAGCCGGTTATAAGAATTATTCCGGCATTAAAATCTAATATTCAAAACAAAAAGCAAACGTGCTAGAATTCTCTCGTAGTTCTGCAAAGGAACAATAAGGCAAAAGGATTCCTGATAATTATTGTTACTGCGTATATGTGTATCATGGGGGGTGATGACATTCGCATTGTTGAAGCCGTGCTGAAGCCGCCGTCTTTTTCGCATTCTGAAATATACTGTCCGGAATTCCAATCGATATATCTGAGCAATATATCTCGAATCTACAGTTCAGGGTCGGAGCGGCTTGCAGAGCGAATGTTATCGATTAGCGCGCTTAATAAAAAATTAGTTGCCGGAATAAATCATTTTTCGACAGGAGGGAGTTTCATGAGAAGGCTGAGTCAAGTTTTATTGTTCTTTGTTGTTATCGGCGTCGTTGCCTGTATGAGCAACGGAGCGTCCGCCGGGGAAACGATAGCCGAGGCGGTAGAGAGGGAAATGCCGGTGCTAAAGGGTGATCAGTGGGTAGCCATGGACGAGAATTCCAAGGTCGCGTTCGTCTGGGGAGCGGGACACGTCGTTACGATAGAAGAAGTGATAATGGAGAGGTATCCCGATCAGAAGCGGGATACGTTCGTGACGAAGATAGTCGAAGCCGCTTCGAATTCCCCTATGACGATGAGTCAGGTCGTAGCCATGGTCGATAAGTTCTATCAGGATAATCCCGACAAGACTGATACGCCTGTGATGGCCGTGATATGGGACACGATGATTAAGCCCAACATTAAGACCGGCATAGGGGGCAAGCCGTTGAATTAATCTGACAGGACTTCAAAAAGGAGATCAAAAATGAAAAAAATCAAATATCTGATTCTAGCAGCTTCTATAATCCTGCCAGTCGCGGGATGCACCAATATGTCGAAGACTCAGCAGGGTACAGTGAGCGGAGGGGCAATAGGAGCGGGCGCCGGGCTTGGTATAGCGGCGATTTCGGGAGGGAACCTCTGGGTAGGGACGGCCGTAGGAGCGGGCGCCGGGGCTCTCACCGGATATATGATCAGTAAATAAGACCGGGGCCTGTGTGAGCGGGCGTGTAAAAACAACCAGTGACAAGGATTTCGACAAGAGGGAGGGTAACGATATGAAGAAATACGCGGTCGAATTCATAGGCACTTTCTTTTTCGTATTGACTGTGGGTTTAACTGTGCTCGATCCCGGGGCAGGCGTGATGGCACCACTCGCGATCGGCTCGGTGCTCATGGTCATGGTATACGCAGGCGGGCATATTTCAGGCGGACACTATAACCCGGCTGTGACGCTCGCTGTCTGGATGAGGGGGCGCTGCCCCTCGGCAGACGCGCCGATTTACATGATAGCCCAGTGGGCGGCAGCTGTAGTCGCGGGTCTCCTTGCGCTCTATTTGAAAGGGATGCCGGAGGTAACGCCCATGACGCCCAACATCGCTTACGCGCTCATAGTGGAGTTTCTCTTTACGTTCGCGCTCTGCTACGTCGTTCTCAACACCGCGACGTCCAAGAACACGGCGGGGAATTCGTTTTACGGGCTCGCCATCGGATTTACGGTTGTGATCGGGGCTTATTCGGCCGGCGCCATCTCGGGCGGGGCGTTTAATCCGGCGATTGCTCTGGGAATAACAGTGATGGGAATATCTGCGGTGACCAATATATGGATTTTCCTCGTCGCGAATTTCCTGGGCGGGGCGGTTGCGGCGCTCGCGTTCTACGCGCTCAACCCGGACGATAAATAGAAGGGAAGTTAATCCGGCCGGGCTGCATGATGGTTTCCATAAATCAGGGTGGATATCTCTATATTGCCCAGCGTTATCAAACGAGACTGATGTACGTCTTGTCCGGGCACGCCTTGAGACTCGACTGTCTGTTGCATGAGCAAACCCGGAAGCGGAAAGATATAAAAGAGGGTCAGGCCGCGCAATGACCGTATCAAACGAGGGAATGATATCCCCTGTGTATTGCTTGCTGGCGGATATGTAAATTGGCAAGTATTGAGTCGAAATAAATTATGGGGGTGTGTTATGAAGACAACTGTGTTAGGGATGTTACTTGGTTCCTTGATCGTTTTCGTTGTTTTTCCCGCATATTCACAGACGGAGGAGGGCATCGAGGTCAAGGACGCGCCCAGGATCGATCCCGAATCCATATCGGATCTTATGGAATCGTTCGAATTCCTCTCGAAGGCCGGCAGCTTCAGCTTCACTGCGGAGCAGGAGTACGACGCTCTCCAGGGAAACGGCCAGAAGATAGAGTTCGGAGGCGTCCACAAGCTTACGGTGGTGCGTCCCGATAAGGTGCGCTCCGACATAGTCTCGAGGGACGGGAGTAAGAAGCTGTTCGTATTTGACGGCAAAGACATCTATTACTCCGACATCGATGATAACGTCTATGCCAGCGTTCCGAGGCCGGGGGATATAAACCAGGCCATAGATTATTTTACCGAGGATCTTCAGATGCCGCTCCCGCTCGGGCAGCTGATATCGAGCGACGTGTCCGGGTGGGTGAAGAAGGAGATATTTGCCGGGGGATTCGTAGACCAATCGACGATAAACGGGGTATTGTGCGACCACCTGGCGTTCAGGACAAAAGAACATCGATTTTCAGGTCTGGATCGCATCCGAGGGCGATCCGCTCCAAATGAGACTCGTCATCGATTACAAGAATGCCCCCGGGGAGCCGCAGTTCAGGACGACCTTCAGGGACTGGAACTTTAAGCCTGCCGTATCTAATTCGCTCTTCGTGTTCAAACCGGCAGAGAATATGCAGAAGATCGCGTTCGCGCCGGCGCTGCGCGCGGAGCTAAAAACCGAAGAAAAGGAGGCGGAGAAGAAATGAGAACCGATATAAAGTTGATAACAAAAATATTATTATTCGCGGTCATCTCGGTATTCCTTTTCAGCGCTCTCGATACCTATGCGCGCGGAAAAGGACACAGCGGCAAAGGGCAGGGCAGAAGCGCCAACAGGAACATAAGCAAGAAGGGGCCCGCACGGACAGGGTCCATGAAATCGAGCGATTTCGGCAGTCACTCGAACAGATCGAGCTCCCGGAGCGTACAGCGGAGCAGCAGCCATACAGGCCAGAGGAAACAGAAGGCGCAGGATTACAAGGCCTCGAATCCGGACAAGGCGAAGGACTTCCAGGACAAGCGCGCGGATAATTCAAAGGACTTCCAGGACGACCGTCAGGACTACCAGACGGACAAGCGTGAGGACTGGCAGGACTACGGCAACAACGCCCGGAATGACCGTCAGGAATTTTACGATGACAACGACTACAACAGATATGACGACGATTGGGAGTGGGGCGACAATGTGGAGTACCCCGTCGGCGCCATGGCTGCCGTAGCTGTGGGAACCGCTTTGACTGTCTCCGCGTTCAACTCGATGACCTGTAACCCGACAACGGTCTATGCGAACGGAGTGGCGTATTATCAATGCGGCTCTACGTGGTATAACCAGGCGTATCAGCAGGGAGACGTCGTCTATGTAGTTGTCGACACACCGCCCGGGTACTGACACACTAACGGTGGCGGCACCTTACGAGTCGGTATTTACGGATAATCGACTGCCGGCCGGGGAAAATGATTAAACACCTCTGTTCAAAGGCGTGTCTCCGCTGTATTCCCGTATTGCTGCTGACGGTCGTCGCGTTAACGCAGCTCTACCTGGCACATAGTTACGGACTAAGCCCGTGGTCGGGCGGGGGCTTCGGCATGTTCTCAACATCCGACGCCCCGCGGCGGAGGCACGTACACGCGTATTCGATCAGTCCCGGCGTTAGGCGAGAGATCGTTATTCCGGATTATCTGCGTGATACGGCCTTAAGGGCGGCCGCTCTGCCCACTGAGACCTACCTTACACGCCTGGCAGCCGAGCTGTCCAAGATACCGTCTCCGGAGCACGGGGCTGCGTGTTCAATAATAATTCAGGTCTGGAAAACAGAATACGATCCCGCTGCCCTGATTCCTTCAGGGTCCGTGGTCAGGTCTCTCGAGGTTCCGCTTGAAGGGAATTAAAGAGCGAATAGCCGAACGGCTGAACGGAATCCATGCAGGGATAGGCGGGATGAACATTGTGGATCTCTCCTTGAGGCTCACGCTCCTCGACATGGTGCTGCGGCCGGTCGGTGACAGGACCGTGAGGCCGCTGACCCTTGCATTCGCGGCACTCGGGCTTCTCATCCCCGGACAGCTGAGGAGCAAATTCATTTGGCTGCCTCTCGCTTTCCTCACGGGACTGCGCGTTTTTCTCGACTGGCCGCTCCCCGATAACCATGCATACCTTCTGTTCTACTGGTGCCTCGCGGTCACTATCGCACTATTCTCTCGTGATTCCGAACGCTGTCTCGCTTTCAACGGAAAAACACTGATAGGGCTCGCATTCGCATTCGCCCTGCTCTGGAAGGCGTTCCTGTCGGGCGACTTTATGGACGGCCGCTTTTTCAGTATAACTATGCTGACCGATCCGAGGTTCGAGGCGTTTACAGGGTCTGTCCTGAGCCTAGACGATTATGAAATGGACAGTCTGACGCTGTTCGTTGAGCAGCATATAGACGGGGAATTGCCGGCCCGGGGCTTGGACATACCGATTCTACCGTCAAGGCTTCATCTCGTTTCGGAAATCCTTACATACTGGACTGTATTGATCGAAGGCGCCGTCGCAATATTATTTTTAATTCCCTCGATGGCAGCCGTATCGAGGCTGAGAGATGTGTCTCTCATATTGTTCTGTGTTACGACTTACTCGGTCGCGACTGTCGAGGGATTCGGCTGGCTTCTCATCGCAATGGGCGTATCTCAGTCGGGTGAACGGAGCAAATCCATCAGATACCTCTATGTTGCGGCTTTTCTTCTCATTCTTGTCTATAGTTATTTGCCGATGTTCCGTTAGGAATTGAAATGTTTGCGGCCTTCACCATAAAGACGCCGTTTAATATCAGGCGGGATTGGCTTCGACAGTGGAGCTCTTAACGAGAGCCAGGAACTCGGTATAGCTTTTTATCTTAAGTACCCTCTCCGTCATTCCGAATACACGGAAGAGCTTGGCCAGCTCCGCGGTGATTTCGAGCTGCGTGTCCGGGGCATCGACAGGTGTGAGGATAAGAAATATCACGTATGCGGGCTTACCGTCCGGCGCGTCGAAGTCGATTCCCGTGGCGGAGATGCCGACGGCTACGATCGGTTTGCTGATTCCTTCTATACGGGCGTGGGGCAGCGCGACACCGTTGCCGATTCCGGTGGGCAGGGTCTCTTCCCTTTCCCAGACCGCCGCTTCCACTTCACTCGTATCGAGACCGGACGCCTCGCACGCCATTGTCGTGAGCTCGTGTATCGCCATGCGGCTCGAGAAGGCCTGGAGCTCGCGCGTGAAGAGCCTCGAAGATATTGCGTCCAGGAGTGTGCGTTTCTTGCCGAGACGGAGTATGAGCCTGATCGCGGGGCCGCTTATCATCGAAGTAATGATGGCCATGATGACGAGGGCCACGAACAGGCGCGGACGTATGATCCCCGCTTGAAGGGCGAGCAAGCCGAGGATTATCTCCATAGCGCCTCTGGCGTTCATCGCGAACCCGACCGCCCAGGCGTCGCGCTTGGTCATATCTCCCCACCTAGCCCCCAGTACTCCGCCCGCGAGCTTGCAAACGCATGCGATCAGCAGTACGGTCAATACGGGTACCAGGTCGAAGTGTGTTATGAAATTTACCTTCAATCCGATACTCGCAAAGAATACAGGTGCGAAAATAAAGGAAACGAACTCATCGATAATAACCCTGGTACGCTCCCGCAGATGAGAAGAATCGCCTACCGCCACTCCCACGATGAAGGCGCCGAATATTGCATGAATTCCAATCCACTCGGTGAACGCGGCTCCGAGGAGCGCCAGCACGAGCGCAAAGCTCAGCACGCCTCCCGGCCAGCGTGTATAGGCCTGCAGAAAGGGAAGCGTCCTGTGTATCAGTGAGCGTCCCAAAGTAAGCATGATTCCGGCGAACGCCAGGGTAAGCGTGATCGTCAATAGAATATTGTTCGCATGTCCGGATTCCGCCCCTATGAGTCCGAGGATAATTGCAAAGATTATCCATCCTATAAGGTCGTTCAAGATCGCGGCGCTAATGACAACCATTCCGAAATCGCTCCTGTAAAGATCCAGGTCCATGAGAGTCTTGGCGATCACCGGAAGCGCTGAAATCGATAAGGCTGTCGCGAAAAAGAGACTGAATACCAGCGGGTCGGCATCAATATCGCTGCCAAGGGCCCGGGGAGCAATCAATGCCACGGCTAACCCGAGAAAAAACGGAATTACCATGCCTGCGGTACCGACTTTGAGACCGATCCTGCCCTGCCTCCATATTGTCGAGAGGTCGACTTCCATCCCCGCGACGAGCATCAGCAGGGTAACGGCAAGTGTCGTGAATGCGTTAAGGGCAACAGCGTTAGGGCCTTCCTGAGGGAATAAAAATGCGCTGGTTTCAGGAGCTAGGCTTCCGAGGATCGTCGGACCCAGGATCAAGCCTGCCAGGAG
>JAHKKQ010000088.1 GCA_020027805.1 Candidatus Dadabacteria bacterium | reverse complement strand
CGATGGTGTAAAAAGTGTTGTCCTTGATCTGATAGCTGATGAAATAGGGGTCTTCATAGCCCTTGAGCTTGAGCTTCTTCTGTGACCGCTCGAGCTCGTCCCGCATGGCGGTGAGCACAGCCATGTCGCCCCGCTCAACTTGCGGGTCGCCGGACCCGGCCGCCGCCACTAAAGCCGGAGTGATCATCAATAAAAGAAAGAGAAACGGCATGAAGCCGCGCGTCTTTTGAATTCTATCCATAGAAAAAGATTAGCCACGATAAGCAGGGATGTAAAGAATAAAGAGTGAGGATAGAATGGACGGACGATGCAAGCTCACACCCCCCGGACGACTGGGAAAGCTCGAAAGTATTAAGGCTCTAGAGCGGGAATAATCTATTTCAGGTACATGAAAACTATAAGCACGGCGAGTATTAAACGGTATATCACGAAAAGCGTGTAGCTCGACTTCCTGACGAATCTAAGCAGGTATTTAATGGCGAGAAATGCAAAAACGGCGGACGCGGTAAAACCCGCAATAAACGGAACGCTTACGACGTCCGAGTACGCGAGGTGACGGGATTCGAATATACCCGCGCCCGCTATGAGAGGAGCCGCGAGCAGGAAGGAGAACCTGGCCGCTTCGTCGCGCCTGAAGTTCCTGAACATAGCGCCCGTGATAGTAATCCCCGACCGGGAGACGCCCGGAATGATCGCGAGCGACTGGGCGAGGCCGATGATTATGCAGTCCGTCAGGTTCATGTCCTCGACTGATTTATCCCTTCGCGAAAACCTGTCGGAGATATAGAGGAGCACCCCGAAAGCGGAAATCGCGAAGGCGATAGAGAGTGGATTCCTGAGAAACCCGGCCGCCTGTTCTTCGAAAAGGAATCCCGATAAAGCCCCCGGAACGGTCGCAATGAGCAAAAACATGCCTATTTTGCCGCTCGGACGACCCTCGAAGCTCCTTTCGGCGACGCTCTTTAATAAATCTCTTCCTATCAGAATCCAGTCCCGCCAGAAATAAAAAATAATAGCGATGAGGCTCCCCACGTGGAGCGCCACGTTGTAGGGCAGGCCCTGGTCTTTCCACGAAAAGAACAACGGGAGCAGGATGAGGTGTGCCGTGCTGCTTATCGGGAAGAATTCCGTTATCCCCTGTAGCGCCCCGAGTATTATCGACTGTATCAGATCCAATTTAATTAATCCCCCTTCTCCGGGGCTTCCTCCTGCCGAGCACTTCTCTCAGGTAGAGACCCGTGTACGACCCCTCCGCCGCCGAGACCTCTTCCGGCGTGCCCCGGGCCACGATACGCCCGCCGTCATCACCGCCTTCGGGCCCCATATCCATCACATGATCGGCGCATTTAATCACATCGAGGTTGTGCTCGATCACTATCACTGAATTCCCCATGTCCGTGAGTCGATCGAGGACTTCGAGGAGCTTCCTTACATCGTCGAAATGAAGTCCGATGGTGGGCTCGTCGAGTATGTAGAGGGTCCTGCCGGTTGAGCGGCGCGCGAGCTCCTTCGACAGCTTGATACGCTGGGCCTCGCCCCCCGAAAGCGTCGTCGCCGGCTGTCCGAGCCGTATGTATTCGAGTCCGACCGCGACCAGCACGTCGAGTCTCGATTTTATGTGCGGGACGTTAGCGAAAAACTCCGCTGCTTCATTGACGGTCATGTCCAGCACCTCGGCTATGCTCTTATCGTTATATTTGACCTCGAGGGTTTCGGGGTTGTACCTGCTGCCCCCGCACCTCTCGCATGTCACGTACACATCCGGCAGGAAGTGCATCTCGATTTTCACTACGCCGTGGCCGAGGCAGACGCTGCACCTCCCTTCCCTGACGTTGAAGCTGAACCTGCCCGGCTTATACCCCCTGATGTTGGCCTGGGGCAGCATCGAGTACAAATCCCTGATCGGAGCGAAGATCCCCGTGTATGTGGCGGGGTTCGACCTGGGGGTCCTGCCTATCGGGGACTGCTCCACGTTTATCACTTTATCAATTTCCCCGACGCCTGAGAGCCTCTCGTATTTACCGACTTTATCCTTGCTCCTGTAGAGCTTCCGCCCGAGGGCATTGTAGAGCGTATCTATGACGAGTGTGCTCTTCCCGGAGCCGGACACGCCTGTGACGCATGTGAATACGCCGAGAGGGAATGAGGCTTCTATATATTTCAAATTGTGCTCGGACGCGCCCTCTATCGTAATATGTCCTCTCGGCTTTCTCCGCGCTTGCGGTACCGGTATAGTGATCCTTCCCGAGAGATAACTCCCGGTGAGAGACTCACTGTGGCTTATCAGCTCGTTTACATTTCCCTCGGCCACTATCCACCCGCCCTTCTCCCCGGCGCCCGGTCCTATATCGACTATAAAATCGGCGCTCCTTATCGTCTCTTCGTCGTGCTCCACGACTATTATCGTATTGCCCCCGTCGCGGAGCGACTTGAGCGTTTCTATGAGCCTGCCGTTGTCTCTCCGGTGGAGACCGATTGTGGGCTCGTCGAGGACATAGGTTATGCCGGTGAGCTTCGAGCCCACCTGCGTCGCGAGCCTTATCCTCTGAGCCTCGCCGCCCGAGAGCGTCGGGGCGGAGCGGTCGAGGGTGAGGTAGCCGAGGCCCACGTCGGTTAAGAACGTCAGGCGGGAAATAATCTCCTTTGTAATTCGGTCGCCTATCTCCCTCTCCCTCGCTGTCATACTCAGGCTTCTGAAAAAATCGAGACAGGCTTCGGAAGACATGGTTACTACGTCGTATATGGATTTTTCGCCGAAGAGTATGGAAAGGGCCTCTTTTTTGAGCCTCGCGCCCCCGCATTCCGGGCACTCGGTCGTCCGCATGAACTGGGCGAGTTTCTCGCGCACAGGAGGGGAATCCGTCTCCTTATACCATTCGGTGATAATCCCGGCCACGCCCGCGTAGGTGTCCTTGTATTTGAGCGCACGCCCCCTTCTTTCCTTGCTCAACGTTATCTCCTCATCGCCCGAGCCGTGAACGATGGTCTTTTTTAACTTCGCGGAGAGTTTCTTGAACGGGACAGAGGTATCGATGCCGTAATATTCGGCGACGCTCTCCGTTAATTGTCTGAAGTAGTTCGAGTTCCGCCACGGTATGATCGCCCCGTCGTCGATCGAAAGCTCTTCGTCTATGAGGAGCTCCGGGTCGCAGAACCAGGTCTCCCCCAGGCCCTGGCACGTCGGGCAGGAGCCGTAAGGGCTGTTAAACGAAAATAGGCGGGGGGAAATCTCGGGGTAGCTCATTCCGCATTCGGGACACGCGAACTTGTCGCTCAGGCTGAGGACACTGCCGGAGGCAGTCTCCGCCTTCGCAACTCCGCCCGAACGCTTGAGCGCCAATTTCAAAGACTCGTTTATCCTCCCATGCACCTCGCCCGGGCGGATGACGATTACGTCCACGAGTAATTCTATAGTGTGTTTTTTCTGCTTGTTGAGTTTAATCTCTTCGTCGAGGTCGCGGAGCTCTCCGTCGATCCTGACCTTTAAGAACCCCTCTCTCTGGAGCTCCTCGAGTTCTTTTCTATACTCCCCCTTCCTCCCCTGTACTATCGGCGAGAAAATTGAGACCTTCTCTCCCGCCCCCAGACCGGCCACCCGCTCGGTCATCCTCTCGAGGCTCTGCGCGGATATCTCTATCCCGCAGTTGCTGCAGTAAGGCTTGCCGAGGCGCGCGTAGAGGAGTCTCAGAAAATCGTATATCTCCGTTATCGTGCCGACCGTGGAGCGCGGGTTCCTCTGAAACGTCTTCTGGTCGACCGAAATAGACGGGGAAAGGCCTTCTATGGAATCAACGTCGGGCTTCCCGATCTGCTCGACGAATTGCCGCGCGTAGGCGGAGAGGGACTCCATGTACCTGCGCTGTCCCTCGGCAAAGAGAGTGTCGAATGCGAGGGACGACTTCCCCGACCCGCTGATCCCCGTTATGACGACCAGTTTCCTCCTGGGAATCCTGAGGGAAACGTCTTTAAGGTTGTGCTCCCTGGCGCCTGTGATTTTTATGGAGTCCAAAGTGGTTCTAAGTTTACCAGTTATTTACTAATACGAGATACGCCCGGGTCGGGGCTTTTATCGCCCATTCAGAGCGAAGCGGGGACCCCAACGATACGCCGTAACGAACTACACGAACGATTTTATCTCATCCACCTTTTTCCTATCGAGCCTCTGTACGACCGCCTTCAGCAGCTTGACCGTGTTATCGAAGTCGTTTCTGTGGATTATCGCGTTATGGCTGTGTATGTGGCGCGTGGGAACGCCCAGCACTACAGTGGGTACGCCGTGTTTATGGAGGTGTATGACGGAGCCGTCCGTCGCTCCCCCTTCCATGGTGGTGAACTGGAGCGGTATCTTCGATTTTTTAGCTGTATCCACGACAAGGTCTCTGAGTTTCAAATTGGGTATCATACGCGCGTCGTATAGCAGGAGCGAAGGCCCGCCGTTGAGCTTGGTCGATGACTCGTCGGGTTTTATCCCCGGCACGTCGCCCGCTATATCCGACTCGAGTATTATCGCGATGTCCGGGCTCACCATCTCGACGCTCGTGCTCGCTCCCCTGACCCCGACCTCTTCCTGAACGGTGGCAACTCCGAAGAGCGTATTCGGATGGCTGCTTGCGGGGAGGGTCTCGAGCGCCTTTATGACGACGGCGCACCCCACGCGGTCGTCGAACGCCTTCGACATGTAGGTCTTTGGATTGGCGAGCACCGAGAACTCACTTACGGGAACGACCGGGTCCCCCACGCGCACGCCCGCTCTCTCGACCTCCTTCTGGGAACTTGAGCCTATGTCTATATACATATTCTTTCTCTGAAGAAGTTTCGTTCGCTCCTCCTGAGACAGGAGGTGAGGAGGCTTAGCCCCTATAACCCCTATGACGTCGCCTTTATGTGTTTTCAAGAGAACACGCTGACCGAGGAGGACGTGGTCCCACCACCCGCCGAGAGTCGTAAACCGTATAAAACCGTCAGACGATATGTGCTTCACCATGAAGCCTATCTCGTCCATGTGGCCCGCCAGCATCACCTTTGGCTCGGCCGACTTCCCGGGCTTTTTACAAATGAGGCTCCCCATGTTGTCCTTGCTTATGGCGCCCAGGGGTTTCATGTATTTCCTTATTACCTCGCGCACGTCGGCTTCATAGCCCGGGACGCCGTGGGATTCGGTCAATTCCTTGAGAAGTAATTCGGTCTTATCCATTCGTGTTGCTCCCTCGTGAGATTTTTCCTAATAGTTTAATGATTTAAGGACGGATAAGAAGAATTATCACCGTTCCGGTTAACCCCTGTCAACCGGAACGCCTTACGAGCTTGCAAATCATACCTTTGAAAGTACACTTGATTTTCAGTTTAATGATAGAGTTCGACAAGGGGATTCATTTAAGGGGAACAAGCCTTTGGTTCGATTCCGAAAAGAAGGCGAAATTTTCTTTCATATCTAACGCCAATATTGGAAGATTCGTCCCTTCCGAAAAGGTTATCGCCACACCAGAGACGCTGAGGCTAATCGAAAAGAGGGTCGGGAAATCGGTGGCGCTCGCCTGCCCTTATAACAGGCCGTTCACGATCGGAAGCGTCCAGGCCGAGCTGATACCGTCGGGATGTATGCCGGGCTCGGCCCAGATAGAGATACAGAAGGCCGGCAGGACAATCATATACACGGGTGACATAAATCTCAGGCAATCACTCATTTCGGAGCCCGCGCGGGTAAAAAGATGTCCGATGCTAATCATGAAGTGCACCTACGGTTCACCGAAATACGAATTCCCGCCGTCAGAAGAGGTGATAGACTCGCTCTCGGAATTCATAGACAGCTCGCTATCATCGGGCTCGGTCCCCGTACTGCTGGCCGAGGCCCACGGCCTGGCCGGGGAGCTGGTCAAGCGGCTGGGGGACGCGGGATACAGGCTCGGCATCCATAAATCCATATTCGCACTCATAAAGATATATGAGGAATTCGGCATCGGATTTAAGGGCTGCGAATTGTACAAACGGAAGGAAGCAGAGGGCAGGGTCCTCGTGTTTCCCCTGCTTGAAGGTTTGAAAGGCGTCGAGGATATACGCGATAAAAAAGTCGGAGCGGTAATCGAATCCGCGCCTGACGAAAAATCCTATATTAAAACCCTGTACGGGGCGGACGAGGTCTTTCCGCTCAGCAACCGGGCGGGTTTCAGGGATCTCATTAAATTCGTCGAGTCTGTGGCCCCGGAAAAGGTCTTCCTCACGGGCGCTCATAGCAGCGGTTTCGCGCACGCGCTGCAAAAAAAGGGGTTTGAAGCGGTCCCGCTCGAAAAGCCGACTCAGTTAAGATTGTTTTAGGAGGCGCAACATGGCCGTGATAACAACCAGCATAAGGCTCCGCACGAAGGGGGAAACGGACCTCGTCGATATAACGTCCGAGGTCGGGGAGAGCGTGAGGGATTCGGGGATATCTTCCGGCATAGTGACTGTGTTCATACCGGGCTCCACCGCCGGGGTTACCACTATAGAATACGAGAGCGGAGCCATACAGGATTTCAGGGAGGCTATCGACAGGATAGCGCCCAGGGGCATCCGTTATCACCACGATGCGAGGTGGGGGGACGGGAACGGTTATTCCCACGTGAGGGCTGCTCTCCAGGGGGCTTCCCTGACGGTGCCCTTTTCGTCTTCCGAGCTCCTCCTCGGGACCTGGCAGCAGATCATAGTGGTCGATTTCGACAACCGCCCGCGCACGAGGGACATCATTCTTCAGATCATCGGGGAGTAGAGACGGCCCCGGGGCCGTCTCCAGAGGGCTTACACGAACTTTACTGAAAAATGCTGCGGTTTATATCTCACATTGAGATTGACTATAAGGGGAGTCATCGACTCGATCATCGCAGACACCTCCAATGACCCCGCGTCCAGAACACGGAGGTTGGGGATATCCTCCGTTATTTTCTTTACGACTCCCTTCGCCCCGTCGTCGTCTCCGCATATGACCACGTCATAATCGAGGGTCTTGTTTATTTCGCTTAACTCCGTCGCCGGCAGGTTGTGATATGCGGAAACGAGCTTCGCCGTTTCCGGCAGCGCCGCCTTTATCTCGAGAGCCGAGGACCCCTGGGCCGGGGGGTTGAACAGAAACGTCTTTCCCTCCCTCTTCATCGAAACGACCGGCGTAACGACGACCTGGTCCGTGAAGCTGTCCCGTATCTGACTCACGGTCGCAGCCGCGTGCTCCGGCGGAATGCTTATTATTACGACCTCCGCATGTTTCGCCGCGTCCGCGTTCGGCATACCGTGTATACTGGGTTCGATCCCGAGGGCTTTTAATTTCTCTATATATTCGGCGGCGATGCCCTTCGCCTTTTCATCGCTCCTCGAACCTATGAAGATCTCGTGTCCGGCTTTAGACCACCTGAGCACGAGCCCCTCGGCAATATCGCCTGTCCCGCCTAAAAGCGCTATTTTCATTTTCATCTCCCGTTTATAAGGCTGCCTTTATTTTAACAAAATAGCGCTTCTAGTAAAGGGAGCAGCAGAAAGATTACTTTCAGAGGGATACTCAAAAGGAGGCCTGCAGACCCGGATTATCGAAGCGATCAGAACTTCTTTTTGAAATACAGGAAGAGGGAAAAGCTTTCCGGGTTGAAAAAATGGTCTTCGGTCTCCAGATCGGCGTCGTGTATGGCGACGAAAGGAACGAGGCCGCCGTAAAAAATTGTTTCTTTAGATTGAAGCTGCTCGAAATTCAATTTGCCGTCTTCAATAAACGCTATTTGAGGATCAGGCAGAAGCGAAGTTTCGTCGCTCGAAATCTCCGAATCGCCGGGTTCACTGACCGGAGCGTCGTCATTCTCGATGACTGCCAGCAGCCGCGTGTTTTTGGGCTTGCAGAGGTTTGAAACGGCGTCGTACGAGACAGAGTCCGGTTTGTCCGGAGAAGAGTCCATCCGCTCTTTTTCGAGCAGGGTGCCCCGTACGGAATTACTATCGATGAAAGTGTAATTGTAGCAGGACTGTTCGGCCCCTAAACCGGAAGGATTATCGGCATTTTCTACGCTGAAATCGGCGCTTTGAGAGCCCGCTACGGACCCGAAAACCATCAGCGCAGCTATTAATGAAATTGAGAGCCTCACCCTAACTTACCTCAATCCCTGATATTTTAATCAAAAGGGACCTTTAGCCCATCCGCCCCCTCAATTATTTAATATAAATATAGAGGAGCTTATTTTCAATAGATGAATTTAGAGGGGTCGGGGATTCAAAATTATGCTAAGACTCCAGTGCCATTAAGAAACCGGACAATATCCTGTTGAATTCGAGGGGCTGTTCAAGCATCATGAAATGCCCGGAGCCCTTAATGAGATAGTAGGATGAGCCGATGATAGAGTCCCTGAGATGCTCGCCGTATTTTGGCGGGGTCAGAATATCCAGATCTGCCGAGATGATGCATGCAGGCGTCTTTATCTCATGCACCCTGTCCATGAGATCAAACTCGTCGCACGCGACCAAGTCCCGGTAGCATACCTCCGGGGACGTATCGAGCAGGTCCTCTCTGAACTCCTTCCTTATCTCTTCGGGCGAGCCCGGGGCGATCATTCTCGAAGGCGCTATGTCGCAGAATAACTGATAGTTGTTTTTTACTGTCTTGAGCGTTTCACCGGCTACGCGCATTCTGGCACCCGTGCCGACGAGGAC
>JAHKKQ010000229.1 GCA_020027805.1 Candidatus Dadabacteria bacterium | reverse complement strand
GGTTACGGCCCTCCATCTGTCTATTGCCCTGTTAATACTTTCTCTCGTGCTTTATACTTGGTTTTGGGGTATGGAGGAAAGATATCAATAAAAAAGGCGCAAGGAATAAAAGGGGTATATGAATACGATCGGGCATATTGACAGGGCTCCCGCAAAAATAGTCGTCTCGACTATACTGCTCTCGAAACCGGGGATAATACTGAGCGTCGCGTTCACCGGCTTCGCGGGGATGGTCCTGGCCAACCGCGGTGTCCCGCCCCTCGGATTGACCTTGATGGCGGTGGTTTCCCTGCTCCTGAGCGCCGCCGGCTCCGCCATACTCAATAACGTCCTCGATAAGCAGATAGATACGCTCATGAGCAGGCTCAGCAAGCGCGTGGATGCGCTCGAGGTGGTCGGCGAAAAGACCGCCACGCTCATCTCCCTCGTCTTCATAGCGATCTCATTATTTATTTCTTTTTATTATCTGAACGCGGTGAACGGCGCATTGATCATAGCGGCGATTCTGAGCTACACTCTGCTTTACACCCTTTACCTCAAGCGGAGCTCCCCTTACGGCACTATTCTCGGGGGACTCCCCGGAGCGCTGCCCGTGCTCGTCGGGTATACGGCGGTGAATCCCCACATTGGCGTCGACGGGATTATACTTTTCGTATTTATGATGCTCTGGCAGCCGCCTCATTTCTGGGCCCTAGCCCAGAAATATAAGCTCGATTATAAAAAAGCGGGGGTGCCTGTCATGCCCGTGGCTCTCGGCTCGAAGTTTACGAACGTCATGATACTCCTATATTCGATCGCGCTCCTGCCCCTGTCTCTTTCACTCTGGATACTGCATTACTGTTCCGATTATTATGCGGTCTTCGCCATAGTTTCGGGTCTCTATTTCGAATACGTGATGATACGGAGCGCGGTAAAGAATACCGATTACGGGAAGGCCTTCGGCACGTCGATCATATACATGCTTATCATAATGGTTTCCCTGATCCTGGACCTTTCGGTCGGCTCCGCAAATGCCCTCATCAGGAGTTTCTAGCCGGTATCCTTTTATTGATCCTTCAGATTTTTAAGAAGCCCCCTGAGGCGCGAAAGCGGTTCATTCAGCGAGTTGATGGACTCCGCCCAGAAATCAGGCGATTCGAGGTCCCTGCCGATGCTCCTCTTTGCAACGTTCTCGGCAGTGTCCGAGCCCGAGAGCCTTAGGAACTCCTCGTATTTCGGAAGGAACTCCTTCCCCTCTCTTTTGAACATCGAGAAGAGGCCCCGGCTAAGTAAGTACCCGAACGTATACGGGAAGTTATAGAACGTTATCCCCGTTATATAGAAATGGAGCTTCGACGCCCAGAAATAGGGGTCCTCGCCCCCCTCTTCGAGCACGTCGCCGAATATTCTCCGCTGGGTCTCGGCCATAAGCTCTTTAAGCCTGCTGACGCTCACTTCGCCCTTTTGTCTTTCCTCGTAGAACGACTTCTCGAATTCGTAGCGGACTGGTATGTCCATGAGATATATCGCCCCGTGGTTGATTTCCATGTCGAGCGTGAGGGCTTTCTCCGTGTCGTTTATGGACGGGTCTCCGAGCATCCCTTCCGTGAGTATCATCTCCCCGAACGTTGACGCCGATTCCGCAAGCGTCATGGGATAGAAATGGGAGTAAGGGCGGATGTCGCTCATTACGTAGCTGTGGAACGCGTGTCCCGCTTCGTGCGCGAGCGTCAGCACGTCCCCCAGCGTCTCGTTGTAGGTCATGAAGATCCTCGACTCCTTCGTGAGGAGGGACCCCGTGCAGAACCCCCCGGGCCGTTTCCCCTCGCGCGGCTCCCAATCGATCCACTCCTTCTTATAGACCGCGTCCATGAACTTGCCGAGCCTCGGATATGACGCGGCGAATGAGTTTTTAACCATCTTCCTGGCCCTGCTCCAGCTCAGTTTCTGCCCCGTCTTCAAGTCGAGCGGCGCTCCGAGGTCGTACCATGCGACCCTGTTCCGCTTCATCGTTTCGGCCTTTAACCGGAGTATGGTTCTCGGCAGCTCGAGCTCCGAGTATATGGCCTCGAACATCGCGTCAAGCGTCTTCCTGCTTATCGAGGACTGGAAAAGGGCAACGTCGAGGAAATGGTCTATCCCCCTGTATTTATTGAGCGTCAGGCGTGTACCCGCGATAGCGTTAAGGGCCGCCGCCACAGTGTCCTCTATGCCCTGCCACGCCCTGTTGCCCCCTTCGAACGCGGCCTTCCTGACGGCCCTCTCGGGTTTTTCCATGAGCGACCTTCTCTGCGAGATGGGCAGCGTCTTGACCGTGCCGTCGGGATACGCCATCTCGAACTCGAGCTTCCCCGATATCGTGTCGTAAAGCCGTCCCCATGCGCTGATACCGTCCACGCCCAGGTCGGCTGCGAGTATTTCGCGCTCTGTGTTCATTTTTTTTTGTGACTCTTCCCGGAGCCTGCCGAGATAATATTTTGAGCTCGTTAACGCTTTGCTCTCCATAAGCGACGCGAAATTTTCGCCGGAGGCGTCCTTTACCCCTCTCATGAGCTCCACTTTGAGCTTCGAGAATTCGGCTCCCAGCGCCGACATCTCCGCCTCTTCCCTGAGGTACTCTTCGTTAAGCCCGTCGGCCGCGGATAAGCATCCGATATAGGAATCGATGTGGGTGTAGCGCGTGACGAGGTCCTCGTTTTTGAGGAAGACGTCCTCCCATTCGCTGCGATTTGAATCGTCGAGCGGGGCGAGGGGGGAGGCTTTTTTCTTAACGGTCTCTATGTCCCCCTTGAGCTTCTC
>JAHKKQ010000011.1 GCA_020027805.1 Candidatus Dadabacteria bacterium | reverse complement strand
GAGCTCGCGAACATGGGTTTCGCAGTGATGACCGGGGGCGGCCCGGGCATCATGGAAGCCGCCAACAGAGGGGCGAAGGAAGCGGGCGGAACATCCATAGGATGCAACATCAAGCTCCCGATGGAGCAGAAGCCGAACCCCTACCTCGACATCATGGTTACATTCAAGTATTTCTTCGTCAGGAAGCTGATGCTGCTGAAATACTCATATTCGTTCGTCGTGCTCCCGTGCGGCGCCGGTACAATGGACGAGCTATTCGAAACGCTGACCCTGATCCAGACGAAGAAGATATACAACTTTCCGATAATCCTCCTGGGCAGGGATTACTTCAAGCCTCTCATGGATTTTCTCGATTTAATGGTCATCGAGCAGACGATCGACGAGAACGACCTTGGGTTTCTCGTGTTCACGGATTCGGTTGAGGAAGCCGTCGCCTACATTCATAAAAACATCGTCGACAAGTTCGGGATAAAATTGAAAAAGGTTCCGAAGCCTTCGAAGATACTCCTGGAAAAAAGGGTTTGAGACTCCCCCTGCCCTGCTCCACCCGCCCGCCGCTAACGGCAGGATTCGTATAACTATGCCGTAAATCCATCCCCGCAGTCCCTTCGTCTAACTTGGCAACTTCAGTACCAGGGAGAGCCGAGTCATGAAAGCGATAGCAGTCATTCCGGGTAAGCCGGGCAGCGTACACCTTGCCGAGCTCCCGATGCCGAATATAAGCGAAATACCTGACGGCCGCGGAGTTCTGGTCAGGGTGCTGCGCGTCGGGGTGGACGGAACCGATAAGGAGATAAACGCCGCCGAGTACGGGGCCGCGCCGTCGGGTTGCAATTTTCTGGTGATAGGGCACGAGAGCTTCGGCATAATCGAAGAAGTCGGGAAGAACGTAACGGAGTTCGTCCCCGGCGATTACGTCACTGCTACCGTGAGGCGGCCCGGCGGAAGTATTTACGACAAGATAGGCAAGTACGATACGACGACCGACGACAACTATTTTGAGCATGGAATAAATCTCCTCCACGGGTTCCTGACCGAATATTACGTAGAGGACCCGGAATATCTCGTGAAAGTCCCGAGGGGCTTGAAGGAATACGGCGTGCTCCTCGAACCCACGAGCGTAATAGAAAAGGGCATTGCGCAGGCTTACGAGATACAGAGGCGCCTCCGCGTCTGGCATCCCAAACGCGCGGCCGTGCTCGGGGCGGGTACTATCGGCCTCCTCGCCGCTATGTCCCTAAGGCTGAGAGGGATGCAGGTGCATGTATTCGGCAGGACCAAAGCCCCGTACCTGAACTCGGACCTGATCGAACAGATCGGGGCACACTACCACACGACAGATGAAATAAACATTATGCAGGCGGCGGAGAAACACGGACCTTTTGACATGATATTCGAGGCGACGGGCTTCTCTCCAATCGTATTCGAGGCGATGAATTGTCTCGGCAAGAACGGCGTCCTCGTGCTTTCAAGCGTTACGGGAGGGGACCGGAAGGTCGAAGTGCCGTGCGACATGATAAACCTCGGATTCGTTCTGGGTAATAAGGTAGTCGTGGGCACGGTTAACGCCAACCGCGAGTACTTCGAGATGGGAGTGAAAGACCTCTCCCATGCGGAGCACGAGTGGCCGGGGCTTCTCGCTAAATTCCTGACACACAAGGTGAAGGGGCTCGATAACTATAACGAGTTGATGAGCACCCTCACGAACGCAAAAGGCGCGATTAAAGTCTTCTGTGAAGTGGCCCCGATAAGCTGAAAACATATTCTCCACACCATGATGACAATATTAAAAAAGCACTGGCCTGAATATCTGATGGAAGGCGCGGGTCTCGGGTTCTTCATGATATCGGCCTGCCTGTTCGTGGCGCTCCTCGAGCACCCTTCCTCGCCCGTGCACACTGCGTTACCCGATCCGATGACGAGAAGGGCGCTCATGGGTATCGCTATGGGGCTGACCGCAATCTCGATTATATATTCGCCGTGGGGAAAGCAGTCGGGCGCGCATATCAACCCGTCCGTAACCCTCACGTTCTTCAGGCTCGGCAAGGTAAGGGCGTGGGACGCCGCGTTCTACATCATTGCCCAGTTCGCCGGAGCAGCGGCCGGCGTGTTTATTGCCCACTTGCTGCTGGGAATGATTGCCTCCCATCCTCATGTGAACTACGCCGCGACGTTCCCCGGAATGGAAGGGGTGATTATCGCATTCATCGCCGAGGTGGTCATTTCCTTCGTATTGATGACGGTAGTCCTCAATGTTTCAAACACCCCGAGAATTGCCAGATATACCGGAATATTCGCCGGGCTCCTAGTCGCGGCGTACATAACTTTCGAAGCCCCGGTTTCGGGAATGAGCATGAACCCGGCGCGCTCATTCGGCTCGAGCCTCTTCGCGAACAATCATGCCGGGTTATGGATCTACTTTACGGCACCTTTATTCGGGATGCTGCTCGCCGCCGAGGTTTATGTCCGCGTTAAAGGGGCGAACGCAGTATCGTGCGCGAAGCTCCACCACCAGAACGACAAGAGGTGCATACACTGCGGCTATCCGGGAGAAATAAAGTCCGAGAATATGAACCTGGCGACAGAAAAGGTTAAGAGCTTAGTCTAGAAGATTTAAAAACACTAACACAGGAGGAAGTACATGCTTAATTTGTTTAAGTCGATGAGTATTAAACCAGTTGTAGTTTCGGCGGTTATGTTTCTCGCGCTGGTAACCGTAACCGCAGTCGGCTTCGCGGCGGATTCGATGACGTCGCAGCCGTTCACGGGCGCCAAGGTAAACGGCGGCACCGTAACGATGACAACCGACGGGGGGAAAACCGTCCTGACGTTGTCCGACGATTTTGTAGTGCCCCAGACGCCGGACCCGCATTGGCAGGTAGTCGATTCTAAAGGAAACGTCTACCTCCTTCAGCGTCTTCCGATCAAGGGCGACAAGGTAAACACGACAATCACCCTGCCGTCCTACGTGCCCGACGTATCGAAGGTACAAATCTGGTGTGCCTATGCGGAGACGCTCCTCGGCGAAACGTCTTTCGACATGGCAATGAATTGACGAAGCAGATTGAATGATACGGCGGCCGGCGATGTTTCACACAAAGAGACAGGCCGGCCGGCTGGAGTCAATAAATTCCGGGAGGGATCAATAATGAAAATTATCGAACTGGTATTAGCAATACTGTTTATTTCGTGCGCAGTATCAGCGGCCGCGCAGGTAGCAGAGAAGAAATCACTCACTCTCGAAGGCGCGAATACCGTGATCACGGGCGCTATGGCGGAAGCCGAAAAGCTTAACGCCCCCGGCGGCGTGATAGCCGTGGTGGATGACGGCGGGAACCTCATGGCGCTCGAGCGCATCGACGGGACATTCGCGGCGGGCGCGAACATTTCCATCGGCAAAGCCAAAACGGCGGCGCTATTTAAAAAGCCGACCAAGTTCTTTGAAGACGTGATAAAGAACGGGCGTACCAGCATGGTCGCCCTTCAGGACTTCACCCCTCTCCAGGGCGGAGTGCCTTTAGTCGTCGACGGGGAGATTGTGGGGGCCGTAGGAGTGAGCGGCGCGGCGAGCGCACAGCAGGACGAAGAGCTCGCAATCGCAGGCGCGAGCGCGTTAATGGAGAGTCCGTCCGCGGATATGAGTGCCGCTCCTGTCACATACATCGACAGCGGTAAGGTCTCGGCCGCATTCGCCAAGGGCATGCCGCTTACGGAGGTCGCGAACTACAAAGTGCACGCGAGCCGCAGGACCGGGCCGGGCGTCGCTGAGGTCCACACGAAAGATACCGACATCGTCTACGTCCTCGAAGGCTCGGCGACCCTCGTTACGGGCGGAACGGTCGTTGAAGGGAAGACGGCGGCCCCTGACGAGATACGCGGAAGAGAGATTTCAGGCGGTGAGCCCCGCGAGATCAAGCCCGGCGACGTGATAATCATACCGGCCGGAGTCCCTCACTGGTTTAAGGACGTGAAAGGGCCTGTTCTCTATTACGTAGTCAAGGTCAGTTAATCCGGAGAGAAAACGAAAATGAAAAAAATAATATCCATTCTTCTTTTAGTTCTGGCGGTGCCCGCAGCGCTCGCAGCCGAAACGGAGACCCCTGTAAAACCGGTACTCACCCTGAGCGCCGCGAAGAAGGCTGTCGAGGCCGCGGAGAAAGAGGCCGCAAGGAGGGGTGCGACGGTGGTGATTGCGGTCGTCGACGACGGCGGTCAGCTGATACTCCTCGAGCGCCTCGACGATACCCAGGTGGCAAGCGTCGAAGTGGGAATAGGAAAGGCCCGCACAGCTGCGATATTCAGGAGGCCGAGCAAGGTATTCGAGGACCAGATACGGGAAGGCCGAGTCGCAGCGCTTGCGCTGCCGGGTGCGACGCCGCTTCAGGGGGGCATACCCATAATCATAGACGGGAAGGTTGCGGGAGCGATCGGCGTGAGCGGGAATACCCCGCAGGAGGATGAAGAGATTGCAATCGTCGGGGCTTCCGCTGTGAGTGAAACCGAAACTTCAGGAGAAAAACAATGAGACTCGAATCCATCATATATACGGCCGTATTCCTCTTATCCATCGTCTCGGCACTCGTGGCCCACGGTTTAGAGCCTGTCGATGTTCCAAACGGAAAGCCTGCCGCCGTCATCGACCTCTCGACCAGGGAAGGCGTGGAGCTTGTAAAAGGGCAGTGGCTCTACAGCGACGTCGAGATAACCGAGGTCGATTTCAAAGGCCCCGGCGCAGACGGTCAGCCCACGGGAGAGCCCGTAAAAACATACGACTACACGCCTAAAGCGGGCGCGTCCGATTACGACGACTCGAAATGGGAGAAGATCGCGCCCGGGACGCTGAACAAGCGCCGCTCGACGGGAAGGATATGTTTTAACTGGTACCGGATCAGGGTAACGGTCCCCGAAAGCGTCGATGGTTTTGCTACCACGGGCTCGACAGTGGTATTCGAAACAGCGATAGACGACTACGCCGAGGTCTGGGTAAACGGCGAGATCGCGCGCTACCTCGGTCAGGAGGGCGGCTCGGTTATAGCGGGATGGAACACGGCCAACAGGCTCGTAATAGGGCGCGACGTGAAGCCGGGAGAGACCATTCAGCTCGCGGTCTTCGGGATGAACGGCCCGATTTCCAATCCCCCGACTAATTTTATATGGATGAGGGAGGCGAAGCTCGAGTTCTACGAGGGGAGCGAGGCGCCGATAGCATTGACGCCCTCCGAGGTGAATGTAGAGGTTATAAGGCTCGATCCCGCCATGGACGCGATAGCCGGTCCCAACCCGAAAATATTCAAGCTCGCAGAAGGGTTTAAATTCACCGAAGGCCCCGTCTGGGTAAACGATGGAGAATACCTCCTCTTCAGCGACCCTAACAGCAATATTATCTATAAATACTCGAATGACGGAGAACTGTCCATATTCCGTCAGCCGAGCGGGTATTCCGGATCCGACATAGCCGAATATAAGCAGCCCGGATCGAACGGCCTCGCTCTCGATAAAGAAGGCAGGCTCACCATAGACGAGCACGGAAACCACAGGGTTTCGAGAATCGAAAAGGACGGAACGGTCACAGTGCTTGCCGAGAGCTACGAGGGCAAGAGGCTCAACAGCCCGAACGACCTCGTTTACAAGTCCGACGGCTCTGTATATTTCACGGACCCGCCCTTCGGATTGCCGATGTTTGAGAACGACTCTCGTAAAGAGATACCATGGAGCGGCGTATATCGAATCTCTCCCGGCGGTGAAATCGTCTTATTGAACAAGGAGTTAAAGGGACCGAACGGAATAGCATTCTCGCCCGATGAAAAGTACCTATACGTAGGCAACTGGGACCCCGAAAACAAGGTCGTGATGCGATATGATGTTATGGAAGACGGCACACTGTCGGATGGAGAAAGGTTCTTCGATATGACCGGCGCTCCGGGCGAGGACTCGATAGACGGTGTAAAGGTCGATTCCAGGGGGAACCTCTATGTCTCGGGCCCCGGCGGGCTCTGGGTGATTTCAGCCGGAGGAAAGCATATAGGGACCATTATCGCTCCCAAACACGTACATAACATGGCCTGGGGAGGAGAGGACGGAAAAACACTCTTTCTCTGCGCCCGGAGCGGGCTCTATATGATGCGCCTCGGCATACAGGGGGGCAAATGTGCATTATAATTAGGCAAAAAAAGAAACCGGACCATAAGGATATACACATGAGAAAACACTCCAGGAATACCCATAGAATCGGGATTGAGGTCGAAAAAGACATCAGAGAAGAATCCGAGCTTCATAGGTGGGGGGTTATTTTGGCCGGAGGCGACGGCACTCGGCTCCGCTCCTTAACCAGAATAATATCGGGCGATGAGAGGCCGAAGCAATTCTGCCGTATCCTGGGTGATGAGTCCCTTCTCGAAAGGACCGTGAAACGCGTCGAGATGGAAATTCCCCGGAACAACATACTCCTGTCCGTAACAAGGACCCACGAAAGGTTTTATAACTATCTCTACGATAGATTCGACCGGAGCCGGTTCGCGGAACAGCCCGCCAACCTCGGCACGGCCCCGGCAATCTTATACAGTCTGCTCCGGATAGCTAAGGTCGATCCTGAAGCGTCCGTCACGTTCTTCCCGTCCGACCATTACCTGTCGGATGACGGGATATTCATGAAGCAGGTCGAAGCTGTTTTTGAAGGTGTCGAACGGCAGCCGGGAATGATCGCGCTCCTGGGAATTATGCCGGGCTCGGCAGAAACGGAATACGGCTGGATCGAGCCCTACCCTCAAGCCGGGGACTCAGGCCCGGGCTCCCTGATGCCAGTCAAGCGCTTCTGGGAAAAACCCGACAAAGCCAGAGCGGCCGAGCTTCTCGATAAAGGCTGTCTCTGGAACAGCTTCGTTATGACGGGAAAAGTTTCCGCTTTCCTGGGAATGATACGCGGGTCTATTCCCACTCTCTATCACGACTTCATTGGAGCGTCCGACATGATAGGCGCCCCCGGAGAGAGCGACGCGATCGATTACGTGTATGAAAAACTGACCCCGGCCAACTTCTCGCAAAGGGTCCTCGAGGTCTCCACCGAGAGCCTCCTGGCGTTCGCTGTAAGAGACGTTCAGTGGAGCGACCTCGGTGAGCCCGGACGCGTGCTTTCGACACTCGAGAATATAGGCGTTAAGACCGAATGGAACCTCAAGAAAGGGGACCTCGTCCGTAAGATCGCGTAGCCGAGCCCCCTCAAGCGCAGCATGGAAAGAATAATATTTATGCCCGCAGAACTGCGCGTTTAAGGGAAGGAGTAATACCCATGAATACCCAGGCCAAACCCTTTGAATTAGGCAAAAACAGAATCGAGGCGCTGAGCGACGGCATATTCGCGATCGTCATGACGCTCCTCATATTCGAGCTCAAGACCTCGGACCTGCCGCAGCATGCGTCGAATATCCAGCTCGCCCCCGCGCTCTTCGAGATGTGGCCCAAGTTCCTATCATATATCGTAAGCTTCATCGGACTCGGTATATACTGGGTGGCTCATCATTACATGTATCACTCGATACGACACTCCGACAGGGTGCTGCTCTGGCTCAATATCCTTTTCTTCATGTTCGTCTCCCTCCTCCCGTTCTCCACGAGCCTGATTAACTCGTTCGGCCAGACGCAGATAGCCCCGCTGTTCTTCGGCGCAAACCTTACGCTCATAGGATGGGCGCTCTACTTTCAGTGGATTTATGCGACCTCCAAACCGGACCTCATGGCAGACTACGTAACCCGCGAATATGCGGACTCCGTCAAATTCAGGTTCCTGATAATCCCGATAATCGCGACGATAACAATGCTCGTATGCTTCTGGAGCGTCGAGATACTCCTGGTCGTCTATGCTCTGCTCCTGCCGTTCTATACGCTCACGGGAAAGCTTTCTCCGAAAACCGTATCCGGAAAAATATAGCTCTCATTCTTCCGGAAATTCATAGTGCTGATCGGAGATCCAAACGCGCACGTTTTCCGTATAGATAGGTTAAGATGTATAAACCAATATGGAGAGGGTAATGAAATGATTAAAATGACGGTAATAGCAGTAGCGGTAATCGTTGCGGTATTCGCCGCACTCAACTGGCTCGACATTGACAGGATTATGCGCGTAGAGGAGAGCCGTGTCGGGACCGGGAGTGCCATCGCGGCCAATAACGGTACCGATGATCAAACCGGCAACTCGGGAAATACCGGTGACGGCTTCGTAAAGCCTTCCAAAGAAGAATTAAAAAAGAAGCTCACTCCGATGCAATATCAAGTCACACAGGAAAGCGGAACGGAGAGCCCGTTCAATAACGAATACTGGAACAACCACAAGGACGGTATATACGTCGATATAGTATCGGGCGAGCCGCTCTTCAGTTCGAAGGATAAGTTCGACTCAGGTACCGGGTGGCCGAGCTTCACGAAGCCTGTCGTTTCGGAAAATATTGTTGAAGTTAAGGATAGCAGCCTCATCGTAACGAGGATCGAGGCCAGGAGCAAGGCAGGCGATTCCCATCTCGGGCATGTCTTCGACGACGGTCCGGCCCCGACAGGCTTGAGGTACTGCATTAACTCCGCATCGCTCCGCTTCATACCGAAAGAGGATCTTAAGAAGGAAGGGTACGAAGAATTTATTGTGATATTCGAATAAGCACGCCTCGCCCGGAGAGGTCAGGATTGAAAATCACTTCAGGGCTGCTGCAGATAACCGTGACGTTATTCGCAGCAGCCTTTTTATGTTCTCCCGGCAGTTCCTCCTTCGGGGCGGAAACGTCACCTGTCCCCGAGAACTATATAGAGCGGCTCGATCCCCGTATAAACACGATAATACCCGCCGAGGCGAAGCTCGAAAAAATCGCCGACGGCTTCGCCTGGGTGGAAGGACCCGTTTGGGATAAAGAAGGAGGATATCTGCTTTTCTCCGATATACCGAATAATTCGGTATTCAAGTGGGAAGAGGGAAAAGGCGTCTCGCTTTTTCTTAGACCGAGCGGTTACACAGGCAAGGAGCCTTTTCGCGGGAAGGAGCCGGGCTCGAACGGCCTCGCCATGGATGCGGGCGGGAATCTTGTATCCGCCGAGCACGGAGACAGGCGCATAACAAAGCTCAACAAGGACGGGACTAAAACCGTTATAGCGGACAGTTATAATGAGAAACGGCTCAACAGCCCTAACGACCTGGTATTCAGATCGAACGGCGATCTGTATTTCACCGACCCTCCGTTCGGCCTCCCCGGAACCTTCGACGATCCGAAAAAAGAGCTCCCCTTCCAGGGCGTATACCGAGTGTCGCCGGACGGGAAGATAACATTGCTAACGAGTGAAATAAGAGCGCCTAACGGAATAGCCTTTGCACCCGGCGAGGAAACCCTCTATATCACTGACGTGAACCCCGACAGGCCTGCGTGGCTCGCATTCGATGTCAATAAAAGCGGGTCGATCTCGAACGGAAGGGTATTTTATGATGCAGCGGGATTCACCAAAACGCAAAAAGGGGCGCCGGACGGGATGAAGACGGACAAGCGCGGCAATTTGTTCGGAGCCGGACCCGGCGGCGTATACATATTCTCCCCGGACGGCACGCTTCTCGGCCGGATAAAAACAGGCGTCCCGACTTCAAACGTCAACTGGGGCAATGACGGATCCGTCCTTTACATTACGGCGGACGGCGCGGTCTATAGAATAAGGCTTAATACCGAGGGTCCGGGTTTTTAACGTACTCTCCTAATCACGCTGCGGCCGGCAGTCGGTTTGTGGAATTTAATCGTTTCCCGGTTTTAACCCCTCACCAACACGATATATAAATCCCTCGTCCAGGTTCATACGTCTAACTTACCAAAACGGGATAAGGACATGAGCGTAGTGAGCTTATGCCTCGTCCAATTCATCAAACGGAGGCTTCACTGAAATGAGAAATGTCATTATAGCATCGGGGATAATAGTAATCATCGTAGCGTGGTACCTGTTCAGGCCGGAGAAGCTGTTTCTAAACCAGAGCGTGAACGAAGAGTTACAGACCGCCTCGACCGAGCGCAGCGATTCGCCGAGCCTCGTTACCAAAGGCAGCTTCCACGGGGTGGCGCACGAGACCAGGGGGACGGCGGCTATATACGAGCTCCCGGACGGGAAGCGGGTGCTCCGCCTCACGGGTTTCGAAACATCGAACGGTCCTGACGTCCGTGTCTTCCTGGGGGCGGCCGGGGACGCGAACGACAACGACACTGTTACTAACGCAGGATATGTTGAGCTTGGATCCCTCAAAGGAAATATCGGGGACCAGAACTACGAAATACCATCCGATATAAAATTGGCGGACTACCATTCCGTCACAATCTGGTGCAAGCGCTTCGGTGTAAACTTCGGCACAGCGCCGCTTGCAGCATCCAATTAACGGAGGCCGTGTTAATGTCATCAGGCAACCATTACGACGTAATCATAATTGGGACCGGGGCAGGCGGCGGCACTCTCGCACACGCACTCGCCCCCTCGGGCAGGAAAATACTGCTCCTCGAACGCGGTGATTACGTGCCGCGCGAGAAAGACAACTGGGACACACGCGCCGTAAACGTCCGGGGTAAATACCAGACTAAGGAAATCTGGCACGATAAGGACGGAAAGCCGCTCCACCCGCATACGAACTATTACGTAGGCGGGAATACGAAATTCTACGGAGCGGCGCTCTTTCGTTTAAGGAAAGAGGATTTCGGCGAGCTCAGGCATAAGGACGGAATATCGCCGGCGTGGCCCATTACATACGAGGAGCTCGAGCCTTACTATACGAAAGCCGAGGAGCTCTACCACGTGCACGGGAAACGCGGGGAAGACCCGACCGAACCCGGGGCGAGCGCACCCTACCCCCACCCTCCCGTGTCCCATGAACCGAGGATGCAGGAGCTGCACGACGACCTGGAAAAGAGCGGACTAAAGCCGTTCCACGTACCCATAGGCATCAGGCTCGACGAGAATAACCCGAGAAAGAGCCCGTGCATACGGTGCAGCACCTGCGACGGCCACCCGTGCCTCGTAAACGCGAAATCAGACGCTCAGGTGCTCTGTGTTGACCCGGCGCTCGAACATGAAAACGTTACACTCCTTACGAATTCCTATGTATCCCGGCTCGAAACGAGTCCCTCCGGACGAGAAGTTACGAAGGTGATAGTCGAGAGGAACGGGAACAGTGAGGAATTCACCTCTGATATAGTAGTGGTTTCGTGCGGCGCCATTAACTCGGCTGCACTCCTTCTCAGGTCGGCGAACGACAGTCACCCGCGCGGACTCGCAAACGGCTCGGACGTAGTCGGAAGGCACTATATGGGACACGTGAATTCCATAGTCATGGCTTTATCGAAAAAGCCGAACCCGACGATATTTCAGAAGACGCTCGCTCTGAACGACTATTATTTCGGCTCCGGGGATTACGACTTCCCCATGGGCCACATCTCTTTCGTCGGGAAGCTCGACGCGGCGACACTGTCCGCAGGGGCCCCCGCAATCGTCCCCGGTATGACCCTTGATATAATGGCGAAGCACTCGCTCGATTTCTGGATCACGTCGGAGGACTTACCGGACCAGAACAACAGGGTTACGCTCGACTCGAAAGGGAACATCGTCCTGTCGTACACACCCAACAACCAGGAATCGCACAAACGTCTCATCGCCAAACTCAAGGGGCTCATGAACGCGATCGGGTGCCACGAGGAGCACCTTATACCGAGGAACCTCTTTATAGGGCAGCAGATACCGCTTGCAGGTGTCGCTCATCAGAACGGAACAATTCGCTTCGGCAACGACCCTGCGTCATCCGCCCTCGATGAGAGCTGCAGGGCTCACGACGTCGACAACCTCTACGTCGTGGACGCGAGTTTCTTCCCCTCATGCGGCGCAGTTAACCCCGCCCTCACCATAATGGCGAACGCGCTCCGCGTGGGAGACCGGATACTCGAGAGACTCGGGTGATAGCACGGGTATGAATATTATATAGAAACAAATATGCACGCAGACGAGAGTAAGATGAAAGAAATGCACGTGAGACTTTACAGATACTGCCTGGCCTTGCTGATTATATTATCCGTATGTATCGCGGGCGGGGCGGCCGGCTCCGCCGAAAATAAAGCCCCGGTACAGGCGGTTGACGCTGTAGGAATGACCGTATCGGATATGGACAGGTCTGTCGATTTCTATTCGAAGGTGCTCGACTTCCAGAAGATATCGGAAACCGAAGTGCTCGGAGACAGTTATGAGCGCCTACAGGGAATTTTCGGACTCAGGATGAGGGTGGTACGGATGCAGCTCGGTGATGAGACAATAGAGCTGACCGAGTATTTGACCCCGAAAGGGAAGCCTTTCCCGGATGATACGAGAAGCAACGACCGCTGGTTCCAGCACATAGCTATAGTCGTGAGCGACATGGATGAGGCCTTCGAGCGTCTGAGGACGAGTAAAGTCAGGTACGCCTCAACAGCGCCTCAAACAATCCCCGCCTGGAATAAAGGGGCGGCCGGGATAAGGGCTTTTTATTTCAGGGACCCTGACGGTCACTTCCTCGAAATAATTTATTTCCCCCCCGGAAAGGGGAATGCCAAATGGCAGGGTAATGATGATAAACTATTTTTGGGCATAGACCATACCGCGATAGTGGTTGAAGATACGGAGGAGAGCCTCGAGTTCTACAGGGACGAGCTGGGTATGAAGGTCGCGGGGGAGAGCCTGAATTACGGGACCGAACAGGAACACTTGAATAACGTTTTCGGCGCCGTGCTCCGCATTACGTCATTAAAATCCCCGGATGGGCCCGGTATAGAGTTCCTCGAATACCTGGCGCCCGGTGACGGACGGCCTTCACCCGCTGACGAGAAGGCGAACGACGTGATACATTGGCAGACGACTCTCGAGACGGATGATTCAACCGGGCTCGCGGAGGGCTTAAGAGAGGACGGGTACTCGGTAGTATCGACGGGCGCAGTAGAAGTGCCCGGCGGAGAGCTCGGCTTTAAAAAAGGCTTCCTCGTGAGGGACCCCGACGGCCACGTTATTCAGGTCATAGAGAAATAACTGCGATATAGGAGCAGGATATGGAATCAGGGAGACCAATATTTATCCCCGTAATACTGGGAACGACGAGAAAGGGGCGCATGAGCGAGCACGTAGCGAATTTCATGGCGCGGGAGATAGCAAAACAGGAGAACGTCGTGACAGGGGTCGTCGATATCGGGAATATCCCTTTCCCGACAGATGACGCGGGCGAGCGGATTAAGGACGCGGGCTTCTCGGAAACCGCGATGAAGGCTGACGCTTTCATCATCGTCGCCCCGGAATACAACCACGGCTATCCGGGGTTTCTGAAACACGCCCTCGATACCAATCTCAAGGAGTATATACATAAAGCGGTCGGTATATGCGGAGTCTCGGCCGGCCCCTTCGGCGGCACGAGGGTGATCGAGAACCTGCTGCCCGTGGTCAGGGAGCTTGGACTCGTCGCAATTTTCTGGGACGTCAATTTCTCAGCCGTGCAGAACGCATTTGACGAGAAGGGGAAGCTCCTCGATGAGGCGTACGTGAAGCGAGCCGAAAAATTCATAAAGGAGCTCGCATGGATGGCAAAGGTGCTGAGGTATGGGCGTGAGAACGTGGAGCTATCATAATCCTGTCAGTAAATGAATCCTCACACTCTTTATTGAGTGAGATAACTGGTAAGGAGCTATTATGCCTAAGAAAAAGATGATATGCCCCCGGTGCGGGGTCGAAATGAACAACCATGCGGAGAAAATCAGCTACGAGGCGGCCGAAGGGAACCGTAAGCCCGATGCCGTATTCGGCGGGGTTGTCGATGAAATACACACGTGCCCCGGATGCGCCAACGTCGAGTCGAGAGCTGTCGGTTAAACAACTTGAATATACCGAGAGGAGGAATTTCAGAATGCCCGATACTAAAAAAGTAAAACCGGCAGCGGCCGGAAAGAGAACGAGTAAGGACGAAGGCGCTCTCAGGAATGCGATCGCCAGAAAAGCCTACGAAATATACGAAGAGAGGGGAAAGGAGCACGGGAAGGATTTCGAGCACTGGCTCGAGGCCGAGGCGACAATAAAGGCAAAGATGAAAAAGATTAAATGATTCTTCACAAACATCTTCAAAAATATACGATAAGCGAGGCGGCCGCATGAGCTCTCTTAAAATCACACTTTATCCCGTGGACTTTGAAACACCTTTCAGCCTCGGAGACTGCGTAATGTCCATAGCCATTCTCGCCGAACAGATGGGACTCGAGTACAGTCTCAACCCCTCGGGCGCCGCGGTCGCGGGATCGAAGCCGGACCTGCTCATATTCCTGAAGGGCCTTCAAGATGAGACCTCCGGGAGACTCGCGGACAAGGTCGTGACGATCTTATCGTTTCCGGACGAGTATGAAGCCGGGCGGCGCGAACTTGCAGCTACGCCGCAGTATCCGCGGTCCGAGGCCCGCCCGGGCCGTACTCTCGAGGAGACGGTACTCGATATGATAGGGTAGTAGAGAATTTGCGGTTTGTGACGTCAGAGCCATAAGGAGCAAAATAATGACGAAAGAAGAAATGAAGCTGGAAGAGGACAAAAACAAAAAAGCGCACTGGAGACGTTGGGGACCTTACCTGAGCGAGAGGCAGTGGGGGACAGTGAGAGAGGATTACAGCCCCTACGGAGCCGCGTGGGATTATTTCTCGCACGAGCACGCCCGCTCCAGGGCATACAGGTGGGGCGAGGACGGTATCGGAGGGATATCGGACAACCACCAGAGATTATGCTTCGCCCTCGCCCTCTGGAACGGGAAGGACGGAATACTCAAGGAGAGACTTTTCGGGATCACAGGCAGCGAAGGCAACCACGGGGAAGACGTAAAGGAATACTACTATTATCTGGACAATACACCCTCTCATTCGTTTATGAAATATCTATACAAATACCCCCAGGAGGCATTTCCTTACTCGAAGCTCGTCGACGAGAACAAGAGGAGGGGCAAACACGATCTCGAATTCGAGCTTATCGATACGGGGGTATTCGACGATAACCGTTATTTCGATATATTAATCGAATATTCGAAGGCGTCTTCAGACGACGTGCTCATCAAGATAACGGCGGTTAACAGGGGCCCCGAAACCGCTCCACTCCACCTGCTGCCGACACTCTGGTTCCGCAACTCCTGGTCGTGGAACGGGGGGGCGAAGCCATCTCTCAACACGGCCGTGCCCGATAAGGGCCGGAATCGCGTAGAGGCCAATCATCCTACCCTCGGAAACAGATGGCTGTATATAGAAAACCCTGACGAGATCCTCTTCACCGAAAACGAAACCAATACGGAGAAGCTCTTTGGAATCAAAAACGCCTCACCTTATGTCAAAGACGGCATCAACGACTATATAGTGGATGGGAAAAAAGAAGCGGTAAACCCGGCCGGGACAGGCACAAAAATGTCCGCACATTACGCTCTCGAGATCCCGGGGGGCGGGACAAAAATAATCAGGCTTCGCCTCGCCGATTCGAACAAGCTCGCCTCGCCTTTCGGCCCGGAGTTCGAGAAGGTATTCGAAGAATGTAAGCAGGAGGCGGACGAGTTCTACGAGCGGATCAACCCTTTCAACACAAGCGAAGAGATTAAGGCAGTTCAGAGGCAGGCATTCGCGGGAATGCTATGGACGAAGCAGTTCTATTACTATGTAATAGAAGACTGGCTAAAGGGAGACCCCAAACACCCCTCCCCTCCCCATGAACGGAGGAACGGCAGGAACCGTGAATGGACGCACCTCTATAACGACGACATACTTTCGATGCCGGACAAATGGGAATACCCGTGGTTCGCGGCCTGGGACCTGGCATTCCATACGATACCTCTCGCGATTATCGACCCCGAATTCGCCAAGCGCCAGCTTACCCTGCTTACGCGGGAATGGTACATGCATCCGAACGGACAGATCCCCGCTTACGAATGGGCGTTCGGCGACGTGAACCCGCCGGTGCATGCCTGGGCGGCGTGGAGGGTCTACAATATAGAAAAGAAAATGTACGGCAGAAAGGACATCCGCTTCCTCGAGAGCGTCTTCCAGAAGCTCCTCCTCAACTTTACCTGGTGGGTGAACAGGAAGGACAGGGAAGGGAGAAACGTATTCGAAGGAGGCTTTCTCGGGCTCGACAATATAGGGGTATTCGACAGGAGCGCACAGCTCCCGACGGGGGGTCATATCGAACAGGCCGACGGTACGAGCTGGATGGGCATGTACTGCCTGAACATGCTTGCCATCGCGCTCGAGCTCGCGAAAGAGAATCCGAGCTACGAGGACATAGCGAGTAAATTCTACGAGCATTTTCTTTATATCGCAAAGGCCATGAACCTGCTGAGCGGGGATATGGACGGCCTCTGGAACGAAGAGGACGGCTTTTACTACGACGTGCTCCACCTTCCCGACGGCAAGCACCTGCCGATGAAAGTACGCTCCATGGTGGGTCTTATACCCCTGTTCGCGATACAGACGCTCGAGCCCGAGGTGCTCGACAGCCTGAAGGGGTTTAGAGGGAGGCTAGCCTGGTTTATAGAAAACCGCCCCGATTTAAGGGAAAACGTCGCCTGCATGCAGACCAAAGGCATGCGCGAAAGAAGGCTCCTCTCGATCGTGGACAAGGACAAGCTCAGGAGGGTGCTGAGTAAGATGCTCGATGAATCGGAGTTTCTCAGTCCCTACGGCATCCGCGCGCTTTCGAGGTATCACAAAGATAACCCTTACAGGTTTCAGGTGAACGGGCACGAATACAGGGTCGATTACGAGCCCGCGGAATCGACGAGCGGCCTCTTCGGCGGGAACTCCAACTGGCGGGGCCCGATATGGTTCCCGGTGAACTACCTGATAATAGAATCCCTTCAGAAGTTCCACTACTACCTGGGGGACGACTTTAAGGTCGAGTGTCCGACCGGCTCCGGCATCTACTTGTCGCTCTGGGAGGTTGCCGGCGAGATTTCCCGCAGGCTGACACGCACCTTCCTCAAGGACGAAAAGGGAAGGAGGCCCGTTTTCGGCGGGACCGAGAAGTTTCAAACGGACCCCGAGTGGAGGGACTACATACCGTTCCACGAATATTTCCACGGAGACAACGGCGCGGGTGTGGGCGCCAGCCACCAGACAGGCTGGACGGGACTCGTGGCCAAGCTCATTCAGCAAACCTCTGAATATTCACCGTCTCCGGAGCAGGGGGATAAAAAAACGGCCGGACGGTGGGACCACACTTAACTTGATCATACCAGTCATCAATAATGCAAACTGACAGCTGCGAGCGGGAGACCCGATCATGTCGATTGAATTCGGAAGGGAGATTTGCTGCAAATCCGGAATCTCGGAAACGAGGGAGTGGCTAGTGACGAACGGTATCGGGGGGTTCGCCTCCGGTACGGTGGCGGGCCTGCTTACGCGAAGATATCACGGGCTTCTGATCGCGGCGCTCAAGCCCCCCCTCGGCAGAAACCTTTTAGTAACGAAGCTCGACGAGACGGCTTCTTACGGAGGCAAGAATTACCCCCTCGGCTCAAACCGTTGGGCCGACGGCACGGTTGACCCGCAGGGTTTTGTAAACATCGAAAGGTTTTATCTCGACGGCGCTATCCCGGTCTGGGGATTCGCCTGTGCGGACGCCCTCCTTGAAAAACGAGTATGGATGGCTGAGGGGAGTAATACTACTTATATCAGATACGAGCTAAAACGGGCCTCGCGACCCATCGTAATGAGCGTAAAAGCGTATGTGAACTACAGGGATTACCACGGCTCGACCCATGCGGGGGGCTGGAGGATGAATATCGAAAAAGCCGGGAACGGAATTCGAATAATCGCCTACGACGGCGCAGTGCCCTTTTATATCCTTACGGATAATACCGAGATTGAGACTGCGAACGAATGGTATTACGGCTTTAACCTGGCTCTCGAGGAATACAGGGGACTCGACCATCTGGAAGACCACCTCCACGCCGCAAACCTGACCTGTTCGCTCCGGGAAGGGGAGTCTTTCACCGTCGTCGCAAGCACCGAACAAGCCCCGGACACCGACGGGCACAAGGCGCTCGAGGCGAGGAAACAATATGAAGAACGGATATTAGAAAGGTTCAGCGGCAGTCAAAAGGGTGAATACAAAAATACTGCCGCCGACATGGACCAGCTGGCCCTCGCGGCAGACCAGTTTATCGTGAGCAGGCCGTCGGAGCAGGACAAGGACGGTAAGAGCGTCATAGCCGGTTATCACTGGTTCGGGGACTGGGGGAGGGATACGATGATAAGCCTGCCGGGGCTGACCATATCCACAGGACGACCCGGGATCGCGAGGTCGATAATCAAGACCTTTTCGGCATACGTCGATCAGGGGATGCTCCCCAACCGTTTCCCGGACGCGGGGGAAAAGCCCGAATACAACACGGTCGATGCGACGCTCTGGTACTTCGAGGCCATACGCGCATACCTTGAAGATACGAAGGACATAGCGTTTCTCGAAGAGATATTCCCGGTACTGGACGGAATAATCGACTGGCACGATAAGGGGACCCGTTACAACATCAAGGTCGATCCGAAAGACGGTCTGCTCTATGCGGGAGAGCCGGGGGTACAGCTTACATGGATGGACGCCAAGGTGGGGGACTGGGTCGTAACGCCCCGTATAGGCAAACCGGTCGAGGTAAACGCCCTCTGGTACAATGCCCTCCGCTCGATGGCGAAATTCGCCGGGTATCTGGACAAGCCTGACAATAAGTACAAATCGGCTGCAGACAAAGCCTTGAGCGGCTTTTCACGCTTCTGGAACGAAAAGGCCGGCTATTGCTTTGACGTCATCGACGGCCCTTCCGGAAATGACCCGTCTTTAAGACCGAATCAGCTGTTCGCCGTGTCCCTTCCCGAGAGCCCCCTCTCCTCGGATAAACAGAAGAAAGTCATCGGGGCCTGCGCGCAGAGCCTCATTACTTCACACGGTCTCAGGAGCCTCTCTCCCGATCACCCCGACTATATAGGGCATTACGGAGGGGACTCGAGAGCGAGAGACGGGGCTTATCACCAGGGCACGGTATGGGGCTGGCTCCTCGGGCACTTCGCTCTGGCGCACCTGACCGTGTACGGGGATGCAGAAAAGGCTAAAGGCTTTTTAACACCCATGTTCGGACAGCTACGCTCGCACGGAGTGGGAAGCCTGAGTGAAATCTGCGACGGTGACGCGCCTATGACACCCAGGGGATGCATAGCCCAGGCCTGGACCGTGGCCGAGTTTATACGAGCCTGGACAGAAATAGAAAAATATCGAAACGATCAACAAACGGGCTAAGGGTGTTCGAGAACTATCACAGGCCGCGGCTCATCCGCTCGGGCTTCGTTATACCGAGTTTTTTCATTCGGGACCTGAGCGTATTGGGATTAATATTGAGCACCGTGGCAGCGCCCCTCTTGCCGTCAATAACCCAGCCTGACTCCTCGAGCACGTTAATTATATGATTACGTTCTACATCTTCCAGGGACTTATTATCTTCGACCGCGCCGGCGGATGAACCCTTCGTATTGCTCAGCACCGTGTTGTCTATATCGATCACGGGGGAATTTGAAATCACGACAGCCCTTTCCACAATATTTTGAAGCTCCCTGATATTTCCCGGCCAGTCGTAATCGAGAAGCCTGTCTAAAGCGCCTTTAGAGAATCCGGTAAAATTCTTACCCAGTTTCTTCGAAAATTTGGTCAGGAAGAAATTGGCGAGGAGAGGAATATCGGATTTGCGCTCGCGAAGCGGCGGCACGTATATCGGAAATATATTCAGCCTGTAGTACAAGTCGGACCGGAATGATTTATCCCTTACCGCTTCTTCGAGGTCCCTGTTTGTGGCCGCGATGACCCTTACGTCAACTCTTATGGTTTCGCTGCTCCCTACCCGCTCGAATTCCCCTTCCTGAAGCACCCTGAGCAGCTTCACCTGGACATCCGGCGGAAGCTCCCCCACTTCATCGAGGAATATTGTCCCGCCGTCAGCAAGCTCGAACCTGCCGACCCTCTTTTGCAGCGCGCCGGTAAACGCCCCCTTCTCGTGACCGAAGAGTTCGCTTTCTACGAGTCCTGCCGATATGGCCCCGCAATTGACCTTCACGAGTGTCCTGGTCTTTCTGTCGCTGAGGTTATGAATCGCGCGCGCGACGAGCTCTTTTCCGGTCCCGGTTTCCCCGTGAATCAATACGGTCGTTCCGGTGCGAGCGACCTGTTCGACGCTCCTGAGGACTGCTTTAATCTCATGGCTCCTCCCTATAATCTCTTCGAAATTATTCTCTGTGCTTATTTCTTCACGCAGATAGACGTTCTCGATCTGAAGCCGGTTTTTGAGTTCTTCGACCTCTGCGAGCACCTTCCGGAGCGACGACTGCGACTCCTGCAGCTCGGCCGTCTGCCTCGCGTTGTTCACCGCCGTCTCTATTTGCCTCGATACGATTTCGAGCAACTTAAGCTCATCCTCGTCAAACGCGTCCTTATGGAATGATGTGATATCCAGGGTTCCAATGACCTCCCCCCTGCTCCTGATAGGAACGCAAAGGAAGCTTTTGACCCCTGCCCTCCTGGCGACGCTCGCCGCATCGACTGTATCCAGGTCAGGACAATAATTCGGCTCCCCTTTCGTTATAGTATCCCAGGTAAACCCCTTCGGACGCGGGATCCGGCTCGTGAACTCCAGGTACTTTCCGGGATAGCCCCTTTGCGCCTTCAGTACGGCATCATCCCCCTCTATCAAATATATTCCCGCGCAGTTTACCTTTTCTATATTTTTGCTAAGCGCATCGACTGCGTTCTCGAAAACCTCTTCAGGTTTCAATGATTGATGAACGAGCCGTGTGACGTTGCCTATAATAGTTTCGTAACGGTTCTTCTTCGCTAACACCATATAGTTTTCCCTGAGCGAATCCTCGGCGCGTTTGCGCTCTATTTCGGCGCCAGCGCGGGCGGCGAATATCTGCAGCACATTTATACCCAGGGGTTCATGACCCATCGGCTTATCGTCTATTACGGCAATATGACCCAGCACATTCTCCCACGTGTCCCGTATCGGTATTCCGAGATAGCTCTGAGCGCTCATATCGACCAGGCCCACATCCTCGGGGAACAGCGACTGCAGCCTGTCGGGGTAGACGCATACGTTTCCGGCTATTACGTTTTCGCACGGCGTGCCCTTGAGCTCGAATTCTATGTTCTCGCCGTAATGGTTATCCACCCAGAAAGAAAGAGTCCTGACCCTCGTAAACGTGTCGTCCGTACACTGGGCTATGAACGCATAACGGACCTTCATAGCCGATGCCAGGTGATGAACGAGCGAGTTAAAAAAATTGGAGCCCACGACCGAAGCTGTGCCCTGGGCGAGATGGTTCAGGATCTCGAGGTCTTTATCGTTATCATCGCGGTTCGAACGCAGATCCGTAGGGTTTTCCGAGAATAAAATCTCTGCTCTTCGATGTGCCTCTTCCAGACGGGTGTTATCGCTCATGATACTTAAAGACCCCCTCTTTATTTTTTCCGCCCTAGTACGATAAAATCCCGGATCAAGTAAAAAGCATCCGCCGCTTAGAGACAATCACTTATTGAAGATATCATACCACTTATTATTATTGAAAACCACGATATTTCGTAACAGCCGCCATATTTCATGGAAATGCTTATTCTTAATTTTCCTGCTGTTTAATCCCAGTTGGCACAATTATTTAATGGTTTAGGGCAGATATGAACCCTTAACAGCAATAATCCGTGATTGGCACAGCTATTGCACTATAGACATCACATGACAACGATAATTAAAGAATCCCTAGAGTTCAATCGCGGTAATGAAAATTTCCCATTTACGGGAACTAATCCAGAAAAGTGAGGAAGACACAATTAATGCTGAAGATATCGAAAATAGCCCAGGACAACGAGAATCTGACCTTGAAGCTGGACGGAAAAATTGAAGGCGTGTACACGGATGAGCTGGAACAATCCTGCAAATGCACCTGTGCGGGAGATAAAAAAACAATCACGCTCGATTTCTCGGGTGTGACTTTTATTGACGAAGAGGGGTTGGCGGCGCTTTCCAGGCTGAAGGACGGACGACTGAAAATAGTGAGATGCTCTCCTTTCATCAGGACTTTATTGAACGATCTGATGAATGACGAGCAGGCATAAAAAATACTCAAGGGGGAAGTAACACCATGAATACGGTAAGTATCAAGAGCAACGAACACGGTATTAATGTAAATGTCGATCAGCCCCGGCAGGACCTCTCGAAGAGCACCGACGAGAGCCTCGTTCACCTTATCGCGGAATGCGGGAGCGAGGAAGCTCTCGCCCTGATACTCAACCGTTACAGGGAGAGGATCTACCGTACGGCCCTCAAAGTCACTAACAACCATAACGACGCAGAAGACGTAATGCAGGAAGTATCGCTGACGATATATAGAAAGGCGCACAGTTTCCGCACCGATTCCAAGTTCTCGACCTGGCTATACCGTCTTATCACGAACGAAGCCATCTCCAAGTTAAGAAAAAATAAAAGAGAGAGAACCGTCTCGCTCGACGACTACATGCCTAGGTTCGATGACGACGGGCACCATGCGGAGAGGCCCGTCATCGACTGGTCACAGGAAGTGGAAAAGAAGGTGGCAGAAAAGGAGATACAGACGATTATCGAAAAGGCGATGCAGGAGCTATCGCCAATAGACAGGACCGTAGTGGTGCTGAGTGAAATCGAAGAGTTGACGAATCCGGAGATCGGAAAGGTCTTGGGGCTGAGCGTGCTGGCGGTAAAAGGCAGGCTCCACAGGGCAAGACTATATCTTCGGTCAAAACTCGCAGTACAGCTTGGATATTCCGCTGTATAGTTAATAAATGCCTGGTGATGCAGGAAGTCAGTGCATTTGCATGAGCCTGGAAACGGACTATTTCTCGCATTTGGCTATATATAGATTAATTTTGGATCCTATTCTTTTTTCTATACGTCTAACCGTATAAAAAAGGAATGATATGACCGGACGATCAAATTCAGAGTACAAGATAGATACCGTGGATACTTGCAGGGGCGCAACGAATCTGATACTGGACTTCCTGAGCGGGGAGCTCGACCCGGAGACGACTCTCGAGTTCGAAAAACACCTGGAAGCATGCCCGGATTGCGTAGCTTTCCTAAACACCTATAAAAAAACCATGGAGCTTACGAAAAGCTTTCTCCATGAAAATTAACGGTTTTCCGGAACTTTTAATATAATATTTCAACCTTATAAATATTGATCTTTTTTCATATTTTTAGCGTATAATAGTATAATTACCAGAAGTAAAATAAAATCATCTTATGGAGGTATTAAAAATGAAAGGATTTAGGCTAGTTGTAACGTCGTTAATAATCGCAGTAGCTTTCGCAGGTCTTTTCACGGTACGTTCTTTTGCAGCGGATGAGGGCCAGAAGACGGTTACGGGAACTATAATCTGCTTGATACCGGATTACAAGAAAGGCACGGTTACACCCGTTATTGCCACCGGGCCTTGTAACGAGCTGCCACCGCACCAGCACGTCCTCATGACTAAGGAAGGAACTGTTTATTCACTCCAGGGCCTTCAGGAAGGGTTGATGAAGATCGAAGCAATGCCCAACAAAACTGATGTGACTATGGCCGGAAAGATCGAAGGCAATAATTACGGTTGGGTTCTCGTTGTAGACTAGAACAGGTAACTAAATATAGGAGGGAGATGACGAGTCTCCCTCCTTAACCCCGATTTCAGCACGACTAGCTCCTTACTTATTAAAACGACCCTTATTTTTCACTTGAGCATAGATTTGCAACCGTGAATATCCGGCATAGGTCTGAAGGCTCAGCCGCCGCGACCCATATCGTCAACGTTCTCTCCTCAATCGACATCCAACCTGCGACCAGCGCGACACTAAATGAACGTTAGATGAACCCGAACCATACAGGCTTGTCATCAACCAAGACGTGCACTAAACTCTATTGCGGAACAGCCAAATTTCATATCAATACGGAGGCATTATGCAGCTTGGGATGATTGGACTAGGGCGAATGGGTTCAAATATGGTGAGACGGCTCCTGAAGGGAGGCCATGAGTGCGTGGTTTTCGACAGGTCACAGAAAGCAGTACAGGGACTCGTTCAGGAAAAGGCAGTCGGATCCTCCTCATTACAGGAATTCACGAAGAAGCTTGAGAAACCCCGCGTGATCTGGATGATGGTCCCGGCGGCGGTCGTCGACGAGATGATCTCCGGGATCATTCCATTATTGGAGCCGGGGGACATCCTGATCGACGGCGGTAACTCCTATTATGTAGATGATATAAGGCGGGCAAAGGAGCTCGCTCCGAAAGGGATACATTACGTGGACGTGGGAACGAGCGGCGGCGTCTGGGGACTCGAGCGCGGATACTGTATGATGATCGGTGGGGAAGATGATATAGTAAAACATTTGGACCCCGTATTCGCCACACTCGCGCCTGGGATTGGCGACATTCCCCGCACCCCGGGAAGGAACAAAGCCGGCGGCACGTCGGAGCAGGGATACCTTCACTGCGGTCCTAACGGCGCAGGACACTTCGTAAAGATGGTCCACAACGGAATCGAGTACGGAATAATGGCCGCTTACGCCGAAGGGCTTAGCGTGCTCAAGGCCGCGAATATCGGCAAGCAGAAGAGCGAGATCGACGCCGAAACCACGCCTCTTCGCGACCCCGAGCACTACCAGTACGACCTGAATCTCCCCGACATCACGGAGGTGTGGAGGCGCGGAAGCGTCATAGCGTCCTGGCTCCTGGACCTGACCGCGACCGCGTTGTTCGAGGACCCGGCTCTCTCCAATTTCGCCGGGCGCGTTTCGGACTCGGGCGAGGGGCGCTGGACTATCAAGGCCGCGATCGACGAGGCCGTACCCGTACCTGTCCTGTCCACAGCGCTGTATGCACGGTTCAGCTCCCGGGGCGATGCGGAATTCCAGAACAGGCTGCTCTCGGCTATGCGTTACGAGTTCGGCGGGCACCTGGAAAAATCAGCCAAATGATGCGCTAATCACGAACGCCTTGAATACGGATGCCCTCTATTCCCAGGCCGGAACGGGCATCCGTCATAAGGGGGGTACAAGATTTACCGTATTCCAAGATTCATTTTTACCCCTGAAGTACGTTCGAAAGTGAGTACCGGA
>JAHKKQ010000087.1 GCA_020027805.1 Candidatus Dadabacteria bacterium | reverse complement strand
CCGCTTTAGCCTTCTTCTCTTCCTTTTCCTTCTTCTGAGGCTTGACTTCCCTGGTCAGGACGAGTTTCTTGTCCTTGTCCACATCGACGACCACGTGATCCCCTTCCTTGATCTCGCCCTTGAGTATCTCGTTCGCTAGCGGGTCCTGAATCATCTTCTGTATGGTACGTTTCAAGGGCCGCGCGCCGTAAACGGGGTCGTATCCCTTCTCGGCGATCAGCTGCTTCGCCTCGTCCGTGAGGTCGAGATCGATCTTCTTCTCGGCGAGCCTCTTTCTCAGGTGCTCGATCTGGATATCGACGATCTCCTTTATCTGAGCGAGTCCTAACGCCCGGAATATAATTATTTCATCGACCCTGTTCAGGAACTCGGGCCTAAAGTGGCTCCTCACCACCTCGAGGACCCTCTCTTCCATGGTCTCGGGCCTGTCGATGAATTCGTGTATGTAATCGCTCCCGAGGTTGGAGGTCATGATGATTATCGTGTTCTTGAAATCGACCGTCCTCCCCTGGCCGTCCGTCAGCCGCCCGTCGTCGAGAATCTGAAGCAGCACGTTGAACACGTCCGCGTGCGCCTTCTCAATCTCGTCGAACAGTATGACGGAGTAGGGGCGTCTACGCACGGCCTCTGAGAGCTGCCCGCCCTCCTCGTATCCCACGTATCCGGGGGGCGCGCCTATGAGCCTCGACACCGTGTGCTTCTCCATGTATTCGCTCATGTCTATGCGTATCATAGCGTGCTCGTCGTCGAACATGAACTCCGCCAAAGCCCGCGCAAGCTCGGTCTTACCCACGCCCGTCGGCCCCAGGAACATGAACGAGCCTATCGGCCTGTTCGGGTCGGAGAGCCCGGCGCGAGAGCGCCTGAGCGCGTTCGATACGGCCGTTATGGCGTCGTCCTGACCGATGACCCTCACGTGGAGGTTGTCCTCCATGTGTATCAGCTTCTCGACTTCGCCTTCGAGGAGCCTCGATACGGGTACTCCCGTCCACCTGGAGACGATATCCGCAATGTCCTCGGCGTCGACCTCTTCTTTCAGCATCTGCTTCCCTTTCTGCACCTGAGCCAGCTCCTTGCTCAGCTTGTCGAGCTTCTGGTTTAGCTCGGGGAGCCTCCCGTACAGGAGCTCGGAGGCCTTGGATAAGTCACCCCTCCTCTGGGCGATATCGGCGTCGGACTTCAACTGGTCTATCTCCTCCTTGACCTTCCGTATCTCCGTTATGTGCTCCTTCTCACGCTTCCACTGGGCCTTGAGCGTGTTGGATTCCTCTTTCTGATTCGCTATCGACCTTTCTATCACCTGCAGCTTATCCTTCGACGCCTCGTCCTTTTCTTTCTTGAGCGCCTCTCTCTCTATCTCAAGCTGCATTATGCGGCGCTCGACCTCGTCTATCACCGTAGGCAGGGAGTCTATCTCCATCTTGAGCTTGGCGGCGGCCTCGTCTATGAGGTCTACGGCCTTATCGGGGAGGAACCTCGCCGTGATGTAGCGGTTGGACAGCACCGCCGCGGCGATAATCGCTTCGTCCTTTATCTTCACGCCGTGATGGACCTCGTACTTTTCCTTGAGCCCGCGGAGTATCGATATAGTTTCCTCTACCGAAGGCTCGTCGACGAACACCTGCTGGAATCGCCTTTCGAGGGCGGCGTCCTTTTCTATGTATTTCCTGTATTCATCGAGCGTAGTCGCCCCTATGCAGTGGAGCTCCCCCCGCGCGAGGGCGGGCTTGAGCATATTTGACGCGTCGACCGCGCCTTCGGCGGCCCCCGCGCCCACGACAGTGTGTATCTCGTCTATGAAGAGTAATACGTCCCCCCTCGATTCGGTGACTTCCTTGAGCACGGCTTTTAGCCTCTCCTCGAACTGCCCCCTGAACTTCGCCCCTGCCAGAAGCGACCCTATGTCGAGCGATATGAGTTTTTTATTCTTTAGCCCCTCGGGCACGTCCCCGTTCACTATCCTCTGGGCGAGGCCTTCGACGATGGCGGTCTTTCCCACGCCCGGCTCGCCTATGAGCACGGGGTTGTTCTTGGTCCGGCGCGACAACACCTGTATAACGCGTCTTATCTCGTCGTCCCTGCCGATGACGGGGTCTATCTTCCCCTCCCGGGCGAGCTCCGTGAAGTCCTTGCCGTATTGTTTAAGGGACTGGAGCGTGTCTTCGGGGGACTGGCTCGTGACGGTCTGCCCGCCCCTTATGTCCTTCAGCGTACGGAGTATGCTGTCCCTCGTAATGCCTAACCTCTTGAACTCGTTCTTGAGCTCCCCGGTGGCGTCTTCCGCAATGCCGAGCAGGAGGTGCTCCGTGCTTATGTACTCGTCGCCCAGGGATTTCGCTTCCTTCTCCGCGGTCTTAAACGCCTTACTCAGCTCGCGGCTGAGATAAACCTGCTCGGACTCCCCCTGGACCTTGGGGAGCTTCGCCGCCTCTCTCAGCGCAATCTCCCGGACTATGCCCGTGTTCACGCCGAGCTTCCCGAGTATCTGTATGGGAATGCCGCCTTCGGAGAGGAGGGCGGTGAGGACGTGCGGAATATCCACGACCTGGTTCTGTCCCTCCTGTGCGAGGGTCTGCGCCTCGGCCAATGCTTCCTGCGCTTTTATAGTCAGTTTGTCGAATTTCATTATCCGGTTTTCTCCGTCTGATTATTTTTATGTAAATATAGTAATCATAGCCGGGAATTCAACCCTGAATTATTAAATAATTTGAGACCATTGGAGATGAAACGTAAAGGGCGGGGCGGGCCTCCTTCCACGCCGCCAGATTTACGCATAGCCTGGACCGGGTCTGAGCGACGAATTCAGGGCGAAATATTTAGAACCGGTAGTCCTTTATTGCACGAATAACTTGACTTTTTTTTTCGGTAATAATAATATGGTTGATTGTCTGGTAAGAAAAACATAATTTACATAAGGAGGCCGAAATGAGTACATTGATTTCCGATGCTCTCCCTCAGGCTGGTCAGGTCAAACCGCTCGATACATTCGAAGCGATAGGCTTGAGGAGATCGATAAGATGGTACGAACCCAACAAGCCTGTCGAAAGATGGAAGGTACAGGCTATGCTTGAAGCTTCAAGAATCGCCCCTTCAGCCGGTAACTTTAACGGGCAGAGGGGAATAGTAGTTTACAGAGACGAAGACCCGGAGATCTGGGAATTCATCTCGGACTGGAGCCAGATCACGACGCAGATGGCTCCGATCCTGATTTTCTGGTGCTACGACCTGTCGGCATACGACGTTCAGGGTCAGCAGCTCCACGATCTGATGAGGACAGGCGCCCTCGATAAGGCCCACGGCTGGGAATACGACCGCGTGAACAGGCTCTTCCCCCTGCCTGCCCTTCTCCCGGATTTCGTTCTCCACAGGCTCGCATGCATCGACCTTGGAAACGCGATTCAAAACTCGATACTCACGGCGACTGCCCTGGGGCTAGGCTGCTGCCTTAACGGCGCGAGCGGCGGCGCGAGAAGGAACCTGAAGGATAAATTCAACCTCCCGCCGTCATACGTATTCTGCTGGCTTATGACCGTAGGGTATCCGTCGGAGAACCTCGACGGCGGCGGAACCAGGGGACGCCCCCCGTTCGAAACCATGTTCTTCAAGGGCAAGGTAGGGCAGCCCTTTGAAAGGGACGCGAAGACCGTAAAGCTGCTCGAAGAGCTTAAGATGATACAGCCTGCCGGACCACTGCCCGGAAGGCTCGAAGAGATAAACAAGCTCACGATAAGGTTCGGGCTTGGAAAAGAAGCCCTTACAGATTGGAAGCTCACCCCTTCACAGCTTAACGACCCTGTGAACGCTGTGGACAAGAAGGTCGAGCCCCTGAGCGCGGCGGAGGTCGAAGCCTCGGCGGCAGGCGCGAAGGAAGGCGACTTCAAGCTCGTCCCGACAGTCAAGAGAGAGATATTGGACCAGTACAGGAAAGAAAAAGGTATCGGCGACGCCGACTAAATCAAAGGAGGTTCTACATCATGGCTGAAGTAACGATTCAGATACCAGATCCGATATTGAACATTATAAAGAAAAGGGCCGAAATGACGAAGTCCACGCCGGAGCAGCTCATAGCCACGACGGCTATCCTTTGCTACGCGGCGGCTCATTACGATTCATCGAAGTGGTTAAAGAACCAGGACCCGGAAAAGGGCGAAATGACAGCCGCCTGGAAATAAGGTCATTATCGGGATCTGATTAAAAGGGTTTTCATCACAGAACACAAAAAAGCGGGGATACATCGTGAGATGATCCCCGCTTTTTATTTTCCAATTAATTTCACAAGCGCTTCGAGTCTTTAGATTCCGAGCTCCCTCGCTATGACGATGTGCTGTATCTCGGACGTGCCTTCGGTGATGGACGCGAGCTTGGCGTCCCTGTAATACCTCTCGACGGGGAACTCGACCCCGTACCCGTATCCTCCCAGCACCTGCACCGCCTCGGTCGCCACCCACTGCACTACCTCGGCCGCGTGCAATTTAGCCATCGACGCCTCCTTAAGCGCCTTCCTGCCGTTGCTGTAGAGCCAGGCCGCCTTGTATACGAGGAGCCTCGCTGTCTCTATCTTCACGGCCATCTCGGCGAGCTTGAAGCTTATAGCCTGGAACTTGGATATCTGCTTCCCGAACGCCTCCCTCTGCTTCGAATAGTTAAGCGCGAACTCGAACGCCGCCTGCGAGAGGCCGACTGATTTGGCGGCGTGAGTGATTCTCGCGCCGAGCAGGGTATCCATAGCGCCATTGAACCCCCCTTCGCCGACGAGGAGGTTCTCCTCGGGTATCTCGCAGTTATCGAACACGAGCTCGGCCGTGTCGGCCGACCTGTGCCCGAGCTTGTGTATCTTGTTTTTCTCGGTGAAGCCCGGGGCGTCTGAGTCCACTATGAAGAGGCTTATGCCCGTCCCCTTCTTCGACTTGTCGGTATAAGCGGCGACGATGACGAAATCGGCCATCGTGCCGTTCGTGATCCAGGTTTTGGTCCCGTTCAGATAATATTTCCCGCCCTTCTTCACCGCGGTCGCGCGTATGCTCCTCGCGTCCGAGCCCGCGTCCGGCTCGGTCAGCCCGAGCGCGCCTATGACCTTGCCCTCTATCCCCGGTATCAGATACTTCTCTTTGTGCTCTTTAGTCCCGAACTTATACACAGGCACGCAGGAGAGGCTCGTATGAGCGTTTATGCACATGGCTATGCCCGCGTTAATGCGCCCCATCTCCTCGGCGAATATGCATTCCGTCACCTTGTCCAGACCCACACCGCCGTACTCCTCGGGGAAGGAGATGCCCAGGAAACCCATCTCCCCGAGCTTGGGGAAGATCTCCCTGGGGAATTTTTCATTCTTTTCCGCGTCCTCCACCAGCGGCGCTATCTCGTTTTCGCCGAAGTCCCTGATAGTGGCCCTGAACATATGCTGTTCTTCTGTAAACTCGAAATCAATAGGCATAGTGCCCTCCAAAACGGGTGTCTTTTTTTGAGATTGATTATAGCACGATTATGAAATTTGTGTAATAAAGTCAACCGGCGGCAATAAATTTACCTTGACTTTTTTTTCACATTTTTATTATAGTAGTAATGGGACCGGGGAGCGGTGGCTAACAAAATACACTAAGGAGGTATTGACCATGGCTGTTGCAAGGATCACAGAGATAATAGGCTCGTCTCCCAAATCGTGGGACGACGCCGTAAAGAACGCTCTCGAAAGGGCGAACAAGACGCTCCGCGGGCTCACGGGCATAGAGGTAACGAAGATGAACGCCGCTGTAGGTAAAGGCGGGAAAATCACCGAGTACAGGGCGCATATAAGAATTACCTTTATATTGGAAGGCTAGTACTTATCGGACGGAAAAGAGATGAGGGGAGCGGTTCTTAAAGTGCATCACGGCTTGATCGGCATGGGTGTTTGGAATTGAAAAGGCGGATATATTGTGCTTCCGCTTATGGAAAACTTCCCTGCCGCTCCCCTGGCACTATTATTAAAATAAAAGTTGTTCTTACCACCCGAATGTTTTAGAATGATTAAAAACGCTAAACCGGAGTGAGCCATGTTGCCGAGATACCAGCTTCTAAGCTTTCTGCTTTCATTTCTGTTTTTCGGTTTTCTGTTTCTATCACTACCGGAAAAGGGCTTCTCCGGGTTAGCTCAACCCGGTCCGGAGTGCTGCCAGTTTGCGACTGACGAATGTTTTCAACTGGGCGGAGGGGGCGGTGGCGGGCCTACTCCGGCATGTCTTGTCGAAGACGTCATACCGGGTTTCTGTAATGAGACAAGCGGGTTATGTGAAGCGACCCGGTCAACCCCAATCCCCACGCTGGGCGAATGGGGCATGCTGGCGGTGGTCGTCGTTTTAGGCGTTGCGGGAGTCGTCGCTTACCGCAGACGAAGGTCCCAGGCTTAAACGTCCGGCTGCAAGGCCTGTTATCAAAGTAAATGAGTCTCAGGCTTTCTTGACTCCCTCAATTTCCGGGCGACGGGATATGTTTATTCCGTCCTCCGTTCCAGCCAGGGCCGGGCGTGACGAGGGTTGAGCCGCGCACCTTGAGCATACGCCTCCGGCATTCATTCCGGTCCGGCCGGTCATTCGAGACCTGACGAATGCTCCGATTTTACCGCTGTCCCTGAACAAGCCGCTTGACAATCCCCCATTAGATTTATAATAGTCATTATCACGTTTTGAGGAGCCTGAAATGACGAAGAAGGAAAGCTCTGAAAATATATTCTCGGAATTCTTCAAGGTGCTCGAGACCCAGAAGAACGAGATCGAGAAGATTACGAAGCCTATCCTCGAGGGTCAGAAGAAGGCCCAGGAGATGACGAAGCCCGTCATGGAATATCAGCAGAGGCTCTTCATGGAATCCCTCGAGCTTCAGAAGGCTCTCATGGAAAATATCATGGAGACCACCAAGAGAATGCTGAGGATAATGTCGGAGAACCCGATGAAGTACGGGAGCGGAAGCCCCATGCAGGGTCTCGGCATGGCGGACGACAAGTTCTCCGAATACATGAGGAACATGCAGAAGATCCAGGAGAGCTGGATGGAGCAGCTAAAGAGCACGGCGTCGATGTTTCAGGACTTCATGAAAAAGGGCTCTTGATTGATAATTAGTAAGCAGCATTAGACTCTTATACGCCATTCTTAAAGCAATAACCAACCTGTGAAAACAACAGGAGATTATATCCTTTAATCTCTTCTCCGTTATATTCCCGGCCCTTAATGATAATAACAAACGCATTTCCGTCTCCGGGAGCGGAGGCGATAATATACATGCTTTTGCTAATAATATTTTCGACTGAATTTTAAATATACAATAATATCAGGCTATAGCAATATAATAAATCTTCGCATATGCGTACATTTTCTCTTGACAAATACGTGTCAAACTATTATATTGTTTTTAGACCAGAAAAGGAGGTCATAAAAATGGCAGTAAGTAAACAAGCATATGATGTTAAGGATTTCACCGAGCCGGTAAAGGAACTATCGAAGCTCGTCAAGGAGACTTACCTGAACACCCTCGATTTCTCTCTTTCGGTGGCCGAGGAAAACAAAAAGGTTTTTAACAAGCAGCTCGACTACGCCATCGAGGCGGAAAAGGACTTCTTCGATTCCGTGAAGGAGTTTTACGGATCATTCCCGAAGCAGAACTACCCGTTCACAAAGGTTGATACGGGGGCCTTCGACGACGGCCTGGCCAAGGTTTTTGATTTTCAGAAAAACCTGGCGGACTCGTTAAAGGGTATTTCGGGCAACGCGGCTGCGGAGAGCCACGATATGGCGAAGAAGAACGTGATCAAGGCTTTTACGATATTCGACGAAGCGCTTGATTCTTTCAAGCTATAATCGGGCGTCGATAATTTTGAAAGATTAAACGGGAGGGCCAATTATCCCGGCTCTCCCGAATTAACCAAAATCAACCGTTTTTCTCGTTTATTCGATTTCAGCCGATTAGATCGAATAAGTCCGGTAATTCCGGGTACCCTCATACCCATAACGGGTATCGAAGGAGCGTACAGTATTGACTCTATAAAGTAATCCCGTTCGTCTCGGGGACAGGATATAGGGGAATATGAAAAAGCAGAAACACCTCGACAAGCTTACTCCCAGGCTCGCCGAAATAGAACCGGGCGCGCCTGAGGAAAATTACGAATCATACTCATACGGCGGCGATGAGGGGTTCGACCGGGATGGCGCGGACTTCGATCCCGGGTTCGCTCCCGGGGAAGGGGGCGCGGGCAGGAAGAAGCCCCGGAAAACGAAGCTCGAAGAGCATCTCAGGCTCCTGCACGTCTATTTCAAGGACCTCGAGCACGAGACGTCCCTCCTTTCGCCGAAAGAAGAGCTCAGGATAGCGGCCAATATAAAAAAGTGCGAGAACAAGGCAGAGGCCATAAGGGCGGTACTCACCGAGATCTCGCGAGACACGAGCAAGAAAAAAAGCACACTCAAGAAATACCCCGTCTACACGGGGACGGACATGATGAACTACATGGAGAGGATGAGCACCCTCTCGGACGCGTATGTGAAAAGGTCCTCCGAGCTCAAGAACAGGTTCATCAAGTCGAACCTCAAGCTCGTCATCAGCATCGCGAAAAACTACATGGGCAGGGGCCTCCCCCTGGCCGACCTCATTCAGGAAGGCAACCTCGGACTCATGAGGGCCGTCGAGAAATTCGACTATACGCTCGGGTACAAGTTTTCCACTTACGCGAGCTGGTGGATACAGCAG
>JAHKKQ010000086.1 GCA_020027805.1 Candidatus Dadabacteria bacterium | reverse complement strand
GCCGAGAAGCCGCAGTCGAAGGAAGAAATGGGCGGCGGAGGCGGCGGAGGCGGAATGGGGGGCATGCACCCCGGAATGGGCGGCATGATGTAATCCATAATCCAAAGAAGAACAAAAGAATATAAAACTCAAAGGCGGACTGCCCACAATGGACAGCCCGCCTTTTTTTGTATAGGGGGCGGGGGGCCGCCCGTCCTTGATTTATAACGCCGGCAAAGTGTGTTATCTTTTCCTCAAGCGTGCTCAACTTCCACCTTGTAAAATCACAAATTGACTCGATGATAAGGGAACGTAAGGATTTCGCCTGTGAGCTTTCGGATAGGATAAGGCTCGCCAAAGAGGAGTTGAGACTTAAATCGGAAAACTGGGAGGAGCTCTCCCGGAAGGTCGAGGAGAGCAGGACTTCCTGGCTCGTAGCCGGAATTTCCTCGCCGCTCGACATTGTGCGCCCGCTTCCCGAGCGCCCTCGTAACTACACGGCGTTGTCTTCCGACGGCTCTCAGATATTCCCCGACAGGCACGAAGCGCTGCCCTGTTACCTGATCAATATAAGCTCTATAGTCCTCACCTACGGGGATAAAGCGGGGGCCAGGCTCGGTTCGGGGCCGTCGCTCTTCTACAGGGACGAGGACAGGTTCACGACATGGGGAGGGAAAAGGATTCCCGCCGACAGTGAGGTCATATCGCTCAAGAGAACGCTAATGGAGTTCGAGAGGATTCTCGAGCTTGTCAAAGGTAACGAAGCGGTAGGAAACACTATCGCCCTTTCCGACGGAACGCTCATTCTCTGGAGACTCGAGGCGGCCCCACCCGACTTCAGGAACGGCATCATGGTCCCTTTCCTCCGCATATTGGAAGAATTCAGGACCCTCCGGGTTCCTGTAGCGGGATACATAAGCCATCCCGGGAGCACCGACGTGATAAACGCGCTCAGGGTGGGTCTATGTCCCGAAAAAGTGAGCTTCTGTAACCAGTGCCCTTATACGGAGCTCCCCGAGCTTCCGTGTTCTCCGATCGAAGGGCTTACGGACAGGTTCCTCTTCTCGACGGTGCTCGATGCGGGTGAGGCTTCCGCTGTTTTCAAAAGCTCGTCGAAGATTCTGGAGATGTACGGAGAACACCATATTTATTTCTTCTATATAAATATCGGCGAGGAAATAGCCAGGGTCGAGGTCCCGAAGTGGGTCGCTGAGGACGGCAGGCTGCTTTCGCTCGTACACACCCTCATATTCGATCAGGCGAGAAAAGGGAAGGGTTATCCGGTGTCGATCGCCGAGGCGCACGAGCAGGCGGTGGTGAAGGCGAAGGACAGGGATTTCTTCTTTTCTCTGATAAGGGAGGCGATGGTCAAATCCGATTTCGCGGTTACAGTATCGAGGAAAGGATTGTCCAAGAGGGTTCCGGGCGTATGAGCGATTATATAGGGGAAGTCGTAGAATCGGGGACGAAGGGTTTCATCGCACGGGCCCCCAGGGTGGGGGAAGCCCCTCCTTTCGGGAGCTTCGTAAGGACCGATGCCGGCTCTCCCGTTTACGGGCTCGTCTACGAAATAATCACCGGGAGCAGGGAGCCCGGGAGAAAGCCCGACGCCTACGATATGAGCATGGAGGAGCTGAGAAGGGAGCAGCCCCAGATATTCGAGCTCTTGAAGACCGAGTTCCACGTGCTCACGCTGGGTTATCTGGACGCCGGGAAAATAAGGTTTGCGCTTTCACCACTCCCGCCTCCCATACATTCCTTCGTTTTTGAGTGCACTGACGATGAGAAAGAGGCTCTCTCCTCTGAGGACTTTTTTCTCAGGGCTATTATTACATCTCCGAACGTACCCGCTGACGACCTCATCATATCCTCGCTCCTGGGCGCGCAGAGGGCGAGGAAAAGCGATAAGGACTTCATGGTCAGGATGGGAAAGAGCCTGTCGAGGTTTTTGAAGGACGATTACGAAAGGCTTGCCTCTATTCTGAGGCGCTTGTTGTAGACCCGCACTATCAATCGAATATTCTTATCACGTTTTCATAATCCGCCAAGTGCTCGAAGAGGTAGTCCGGACGGTGTTCCAGAAGCTCCGTTAACGAATATCTCCCCGTGGCTACAGCCACCGTTACGGCCCCCGCAGCCCGTCCGTGAACGATGTCGTGGGGCGTGTCGCCAATAACGTATATTTTCTCGAAATCTTCCGAATCCCGTAAGCGGATTTTGGCTCGCTCTATGGCGACCCTGATGAGCGCTTCCCTGCTGCCCGAGTCGGAGCCGAAGCCCCCGACGCTGAAGTGGGAGTCGAGCCCCGATTTCCTCAGTTTAATACGCGCTCCGCGCTCTATGTTTCCGGTTGCAATCCCGAGCATCACATCCGTTCTCGACGAAAGGCTCTCGAGCAGATATGGGATCCCGGGCATTATCTCGATCCGGCAATTTTCGACCTCTTCTTCGAGGAATAGAACGTATTCCCTGTATAATTCCCGGGCCTCTCCGTCCGTGTAATCCCTCGAAAGCCCGTTCCCGTACATCTCACTCAGTATCAGCGGGTCCGTTTTGCCCGCCGCGTCTATGCCCTTCATGGCGTCTCTCAGGCCGTGGATCTTCTCGAACGCGCGGTTTGCGGCCCTCGTCCCCGCGCCGTCTGTTAGGAGTATCGTGCCGTCAATGTCGAAAAGCAGCAGTTTCATGGATTGTTTCTTTCAGACCTTCTCTATAACGGTCTTGTAAAAATCGAGCTCGAGGGCCCAGAGCTCGCCCGCCCTTGCCGAGGCGTCCCTGAGGAGCCCCTCGTCAGGATGGTCCTTTTCGCTGATATCCTTGAGGACGGCCCCGATGCCGCTCCACTTGTTCCCAATATGGTCCATCCTCGCCGGGAGTCCGAGCCCGCGGAGCCCGGGGACGATGCCCTCGGCCTCCTTTAGAAAATCCCTGTAGATCCACCTGAATCCCGCCCCGGCGACCCCCCTTTTCTTTATCACCTGATACCCGAAGCGCGCGCACCACTTCCAGTCGGGGGCGTCTTTCCAGTAAGGGAGGTCGATCGACCATTCCCTGATCATCCGGACGCCCGATTCTCCCCTTACCCCTTTTACCCCTTCGAGCATCTTAAATGCGTTAAGACGTATCGCTTCCGGAATGATCTCAGATAGCGGTCTCACTTTCTTGTCCGGGTTTATATCCATGTAGTTATAGTCGAGAGGGTTGGCGGGGTCTTTAGAGCCCATACCCTCGAGGAAATCTGCGTAGGGCACGGAATGGAGACCCTCGAACTGTGTATCCGCGACATACATCACCCCTTCTTCATCGTCATAACCCCAAACGGACACGATATGGCCGGGGAAATGTGTGGAGGAGTTGTAGTAGCCGAGATAATAGATATCCGTCTGTATTATTACGGGCGTGTCTTTATCGATGGAACTTTTTATGGTTTCGAGCGTGTCATTGTTCGCGTGCTTCCAGGATGCCGGGCCTGCGGCTATGCTGAAAAACGCAGGCTCCATCTCGGGCCCCCTTACGAATATCATCCTCGTCGGGCTTATGTCGTCTTTAACCGAATAATAGAATCCGAGCCCGGCTCCGATACCGAAACACATCGCCTCCGACCACGGGTATCCGTAGTACGTCATCACGTCCCTCAAGGTCACGGAGCCGCAGTGTATGCCGGGTATATGGACCCAGTTGTCGATAATTTTTTTCACAGGGATATAAAATTACCATAAGATGGGACAGAGCGCCCTGACCCGCACCCGGACTGCGATTGCCCGTGCATCCCCTGCCTGCGGGAATGTCAGGGTCCATTTTGCGCCCGTCCCCGGCCGGGGCGTGTTTACGACTATGGCCTTAATACGAAAGTATTATCACCGGGCAGATATATGAAAAAAGGAGTACTTAAAATCAGGACTATCGTCCTCTGTTTTCTCGATTTAATCGGGTTTATATTATATTCTAGTTGTCCGGTGGTGGTTGGGTAGTTTGGATTATTACTAATTTCCTGTAGCATGGAGAAGAATCCGCGGATTCTTCATATTAACCAGCCATCATCCTCCATAGGGTGAGCCGGTGAAACTCGTTTTCGCTGGCTTACCCTTGTTTTTTTAAGCCCTTATTATCCTTCCCCGGATTCTCCCGATACTGACTGCATGAAACGGGCAGGCTTATAGATATCCCTTGCGATAGATAATGATCTTATCCGCCGGGATATAATCCCGTATCGAATCCGCAGGTCCGGTTATGAGATTCGGAACGTCCCGGTATCGTGCGGGCGGGTTGGACGAATCGAGTTTGTAAAGAAAAATAAAGCGGCCCCGCCGGGAGGCCGCTCTTTTAACTTCAGTTGATTTCGACTTTAATCTCTTTGGGCTTCGCTTCCTCTTTCTTGGGGAGTGTGACCTCGAGCACGCCGTCTTTGTAGGCGGCTTTGATGTTTCCGCTGTCCACCTTGTCCGAGAGTGCGAATGTCCGCGTGAAGCTTCCGTAGCTCCGTTCGATTCTTAGATAATTGTCTTTTTCCGTCTTTTCCTCGAACTTCTTCTCGCCTTTGAGCGTGAGGACATTGTCGTTGATATCGATCTTGATGTCCTCTTTGCTGACACCGGGGATCTCGGCTTTCAACACATAACTTCCCTCCGTTTCATATACATCGACATTCGGATGCCAGGCCCCGTTTTCCGGGGTTTTTACAGGAGAGTAAGTGTTTGCAGCCTCTTCGAACCACTTGTCGAAGTCCCCGTACAATGGTCTAAAACTCCTGAAAGGTTCCCAAACTTTTATTCTCATTTTAATGCCTCCGTTAAAATCGGTTTTAAACTCATACTCCAAAAATATTCACGTTTCCCCGGTATTCAAGGAGGGTTTTATTAAAGATAAAAAATACGGTTAAGATATTGGCCCGTACCTGAGGAGGAAAAAGAATGCTGACTGCCGAAAGGATAATCAAACTCTACAATATGAAACCGCTCCCGGGGGAAGGGGGTTATTACGTCGAGACCTACCGTTCCGCCGAGAACATAGAAAGAACGTCCCTTCCGGAGCGCTATGACTCGGATAAATCTTACAGCACGGCTATATTCTACCTCCTGACTCCCGATACCCGGTCCAGGATGCACAGGCTTAAAAGCGACGAGATCTACCATTTTTATATGGGCGACCCTGTAGAGCTCGTGCTCATACACCCGAACGGGACGATCAAGGTGCTATTCTTAGGACACGACATAAGGGCGGGGGCGTTCGTGCAGGCGGTCGTCCCGGCCGGAATATGGCAGGGCGCGTATCTCCTCGAGGGGGGTCAGTTCGCGCTCATGGGAGCCACCGTCGCCCCCGGGTTCGATTTCCCGGACAGGGAGCTCGGAACACGCAAAGAACTTCTTGAACTATATCCTCAGCACAACGACATCATAACGAGTCTCACAGAGGACTAGAGCTTTACCTCTATATACGCGTTCTCCTTAATGCCGTCGAGCCAAGTTTTTAGCTGAGCTTCAGCTTTTTGTTTATAAAGTATGTCCGTGATTTCCTTTCTGGTCTCTTCGTCTATCGCGAGCACCTTGTCCGAATCCGCATCAGAGGCCGGTTCCTTCTCTACCTTTTCCGACTCGGCCCTTTCGAGGACTTTGATAATGTGGTATCCGGCAGGCGATTCGACGGGGCCGGTTATTCCTCCGACAGGCGTGCTGTCTACAGCCACTTCCAGGGTACCGATGAGGTCTCCCTTTTTGAAGTAACCCAGGTCTCCGCCATTGTCCGAGGAAAGGTTGTCTTCCGAGTATTCCTTCGCGAGAGCCCCGAAGTCCTGCCCGGATTTGGCGAGCTCCGCGACTTTGCTTGCCTTCTCTTCCGCGTCAGGCGTCCTCGACGATATGAGTATGTGCGCGATCTTTACCTCGCCCGCCTTTGTCTCGGTCACTACTGTGCCGGTGCTCTCGGGGGCGCTCGCGCCGTACTTCTCTACGTAATAATTGTTTACTTCTTCTTCCGTGACCACTATTTTATTCTTTAGCTGCGATTCGAGCAGCTTGTTCCCGAGGGTCTGGAGCCTCCACTGTTCCCTGAAGCTCTCCGGTGTCAGGTTCTGTTTCTTAAGCACCTCCACCATCTGCTCGTCGTTCAGGCCGAATTTCTGCTGTACCTGCTTGATGCTGGCGTCGAGCTCGGCTTCGGTGACTTTTATGCCGAGCTTTTCCGCTTCCTGCTCGAAAAGCTTCTGCTCGATCATCTGCTGAAGTACCGAATTCTCATCTATGGCTTCCGTCGATGTGGGGTTTATGCTCAGCGCCAGCTCCCTTACCTCGGACAGGGTTATTACGTCGTCATTGACTATCGCGACCACCCGGTCGACCGTCTCTCTCGAATTTGCAGCGCCTGCGAAAGCCGTGAGCGCGGCGATTATACATAGAACCGTCATTAACCTCATTCTTTGTCTATTCACTTTTCATGCTCTCCTCTAATCTGTCTCTGTAAACCTCGACCCCCGACTCTTCCCTGAGGCCGTAAACATAGTCGGCCAGCTTTTCGTTTATCAATTGGGATTCGATCCTGCGCCGTACCTGACCCTCCGGGAGGGACGCCGCCCCCTCGTTTATTTTAATTATAAAGTATCCGCCATCAACTTCCAGCGGATTCGTGATTTCCCCCTCTTTCATCCGGAAGAGACTGTCGTCGACGGCGGGGCTGAATCTGCCCCTTTGTATGTACACCGTCTCCCCGTCTTTTTTCTTCGAAGCCCCGTCGTCCGAGAATCGCCGTACGAGCTCTTTCCAGTCCTCGCCCGCTTTAGCCCTCTCCGACACCTCCCTGGCTTTTGCCAGCGCCCCATCCTTCGTTCCCCCGCTCACGGGGCCGGTCCTTATGAAGATTTCGCTTATTCCGAGCTGCTCGTAATCCTTCCGATGCTGCCGGTAATAGTTTTCTATCTCTACGCCGCTCACTTCAATGTCTTTCAAAATTTCCTGCCCGAACGTTTGACCGATGAGTTGTTTCCTGAAATTCTCGGTCTTCTCGATTACTTCCTTCCTCTCGCCGATCCCCTTCCTGACGGCCTCCGTGTAAATGACCTTCTGGTTGATGTATATGTCCAGGAACTCGCTCATCTTCTGAGGCGAGGACTGATAGAGCTTTCTTTTCTTAAACGGCATCCTCTCGAGCGCGCGCGCGAGGTCCTCCATCGTTACCTCGTCCGGGCCGACGACCGCGACGACGCCGGGCCCGGCTCCTTTTTCTCTCCGCCCCTCCCGACCGGACTCGTAGAAATTGTTAAAATCGCTGCAGCCTGTGAGTAATGCGATCGCGGTAAAAACGACCATGTATCTCATGCGCACCTATCTCCCCTTGATCATTTCGTCCCGTTTTTTTTCACCGGTCCCGGGGCCCCTCAGCTTCTCAAGCACCTTTCTCGTTTCTCCGAGCGGGTCGGGCTTCTCGAAATAAACTTCCAGTTTGCCGGCTGGTGAAAACCTTCGGTATAGATCCGATTTGCCGGCAAAAACCAGAGCTGCCCTCTTGTTCCCGATGTCCGCTTTCTCTATCCCCAGTTTTTTCATCAATATCTTAAGGCGTATAACTTCTATGAGCGAAGACGCGGGTGCGGGTATCTCTCCGAACCTGTCCCGGAGTTCCCCCGTTATTTCCTTTATACCCTCCTCGGTTGTTACGTAGGAAAGCCTCTTATAGGTAAGCAGTCTCTCCGAATCGTTTGAAATATAGTCGTCCGGAATGAAAGCCGGGGTGCTTACCGATATGTCGGGCTCGGGCTCCTCCTCCGGGGTCCGGCCCTCGAGCCTCCTTACGGCCCCTTCCAGCATGTCTAGGTAGAGCTCGAGTCCCACGTCGGCGATGTGCCCCGATTGCTCGACCCCGAAAAGCTGTCCGGCTCCCCTTATTTCGAGGTCCGAGAGCGCGAGTTTAAAACCGGAGCCGAGCTCCCTGAATTCGGAAATCGCCTTCAGCCTCCTCCTCGCGTCGAGAGTGAGCGCGGCTGTGCCCGGAACGAGGAAGTATGCATAAGCTTTTCTCTCCGACCTCCCGACCCTTCCCCTCAGCTGGTACAGGTCGGCTAGACCGAACGTGTGGGCGTCGTCGATTATTATCGTGTTGGCTCTCGGAATATCCAGCCCCGATTCCACTATAGCCGTCGTGACGAGTATGTCTACTTTGCCGTCTATAAAATTCGAAATCGCCTTTTCGAGGTCCCTTTCCCTCATCCTCCCGTGCGTGATCTCGATACTGGCTCCGGGAAAGAGTTTTCTGATTTTGTCCGCGACCCGGTGGATGTCCTCTATCCTGTTGTGGATGAAGAACACGCACCCCCCGCGCCCGAGCTCTCTCGTCACCGCTTCCTCGATGATCGACGGGCTCGATTGATGTATGTAGGTCTCTATGGTCTGCCGGCCTTCGGGGGGCGTGTTGATGAGACTGATATCGCGTATCTTCGCGAGTGAGAGCTGGAGTGTCCGGGGTATCGGGGTCGCGCTCAGCGAAATCGTATCGACCCCCTCTTTGATCTTTCTCAGTTTTTCCTTTTGAGCCACTCCGAACCTTTGCTCCTCGTCGATTATGACGAGCCCGAGGTCCTTGAATTTTATCTTGTCGCTCAAAAGCTTGTGCGTGCCGATGATAATATCTATCTTCCCCTCCCCGAGCTTCGACTTTATCCCGCTCTCCTCCCTGCCGGTCCTGAACCTGGACAGCGATTCTATCGTGACGGGATAGCCCTTGAGCCTCGCGAGGGCCGTCTTGTGGTGCTGCTCGGCGA
>JAHKKQ010000085.1 GCA_020027805.1 Candidatus Dadabacteria bacterium | reverse complement strand
CGGAATACCTTGACCGGCGGGTCGCCCGGCCAGTGCACCATGCCGTCGGAAAGCGGCACGGTTATGTCTATCCAGTCCTCGGAGCCGAGGGTGTAGCTCCTTTTCCCGGCTGACTTTGGGGAACGCGTCTGCATGACCCCGTTATCTTAATCAATATTTGCGCGAAGGGCAAAAGCGTGCGCTGTGCGGCGATCTCTCATTATATATAATTCCCTCCCCCTTGAGGGGGAACTACTGCGAGCAAGCGAGCAGTAGGACGCCCCGACCCTTTAACCGCTTGGGTAATTGTGACCATGCTCTCCGATTTGTCGAGCATGTGGTCAAGGGTGGGGGTGTTACCTTAAAAAAAACAGTCATCCTGAACTACGGGTCTGAACGTGTGCAAGAACCGGACACCACAGGTAGAATGCAACAATGCCATTATTCCGCGGTAATTCTCTGAAGAAACCAAAATATTCAGGATCTCATCTTTTTTGATGACGATACCCGCCCTTCGACAAGCTCAGGACGAACGGGCTGGATTGAGCAGAGTGGTGTGTTAGAGATCGTACGCCAGGGGCGCTTGCCCGCCGCAAATTCTGTAATGTCGGGGGAAAGACCAAAGCAAAATAACGGAGAGTCCCGGCCCCTTTCAAATCCCGAGTTTTTTCATGATTTCGGAAGCGGCTTCTTCCGGCGTGAGGCTCTCGGTGTCGATAGTTATGTCGGCGGTTTCATAAAAAGGTGCGCGCTTTCTGAGAAGCTCTTCCGCCGCATCGAATGGGTTATCCACGTTCAGAAGGGGACGGGTCTTACTGTGCCTGACCCTTTCCCATATCACGCTCATGGGGGCCTTAAGGTAAATCGTAACCCCGCCCTTTTTCATCGCCTCCCGGTTTTCTTCCCGCACCACGGCGCCGCCTCCCGTGGCTATCACCTGTTTTGTCTTCCCGGCGAGCGAATTGAGCGTGTCCGATTCCAGGTCTCTGAAATATTCCTCGCCGAATGCCGAGAAAATATCGGATACGGTCTTCCCGGCCTTCGTCTCTACCACCTTGTCGGCGTCACAGTACCTGTAGCCGAGCTTCCGTGCGAGTATCCTGCCGACGGTCGTCTTGCCCGCACCCATGAAGCCTACGAGAAATATGTTCTTCGGTTGTTTCCGTTGGGGACTCATCTCGGGATTTCTAGGACGTCTCTACGTCCCTTATGCATGTCATGAACTTCTCCACGTACTTGCCTATGATATCACACTCTATGTTGACCGGGTTTCCGGTCCTGAGCGCTCCGAAAGTGGTTTCGGCTAGCGTGTAGGGGATGATGTTCACAGTGAATTCGCCGCCTTCGACGGTGTTTACGGTGAGGCTCACGCCGTCTATGGCGACCGAGCCCTTCTCGACTATATATGTCATAATTTGTCCGGGAGCGGTGAATCTGAACTCTACCGACCCCCCGCGCTTCTTTTTCGATTTAACCCTGCCGACCCCGTCCACGTGCCCGCTCACCATGTGCCCGCCCATCCTGTCCCCGGCCCTGAGAGAGCGCTCGAGGTTGACTGTGCTCCCGGCCCTGAGCTTCCCGAGGCTCGTCCTCGAAAGTGTCTCCCGCGACGCGTCGGCCGTGAAGGTATCGCCTTCGAGCGAGGTTACGGTCAGGCACGCGCCGTTCACCGATATGCTCTCGCCCTTTACCATTTCACGGGGGTCGATCCTGTTCACGCGGAACGTCAGGGTCGACTCCTTCGAGCGGCGTTTTATCTCTGTGACCGTCCCCCTGTCCTCTATGATCCCCGTGAACATGCCTACCTGCCCCGTTTAAGTATAAATGTGTCGAAAAGTATGAGCACGACGCCTATGGTGATCGCGGAGTCCGAGAGGTTGAACGGCGGCCAGTGGAGGGCCGGGTTCCCGAACCAGTGGAAGTCTATGAAGTCAGTGACGTACCTTAGCCTGAACCTGTCTATCGAATTGCCTATCGCCCCGCCCAGTATAAGGGAGAGCGAAAAAACCAGCAGCCCGTCGTTCTTCCCGGTCTTCGAGAGGAAGTATATGATAACTACTACCGCCGCGGCGAGCACCGCTATGAACAGCGGGAGCCTGAGCGATTCCGGCATTTCACGGAAGATGCCGAATGCCGCCCCGGGGTTCCTGATGTGCGTGATGTCGAGGAAAGGGAGCGCGTTTATCTTTCCGTAGAGGGGCACGTGCTTGACCACGAGCCACTTGGAAATCTGGTCGATTATGACTACGAGCGCGGCGATTATTGCGGCGGTTCTATATGTCTTCATTTTCGGAAGCTAAGATTATATAGGATTAACAGATTACTTCAACCGGTTCTTGCCGGCCCACCCGGCCCTTTCGATGAAATCGAGTGCGTATTTTCTCGATTCCCCGTCCCCGTCAGACGCGATGCGGCTCCATATCATGTCCGATTCGTCATACCTCCCCGTAGCGAAAAGGGAGACGCCGAGCAGTCGCCGGTTCTCCCGCGCGATCTCCTCCGACGGGAGGCCCAGGTATTCGGCCGTGGACAGATACGGTATCGCACGCTCGTATTCGCCCGAGTTGAAGAGCAGCCTGCCCATGAGGTAATATGGCGGGGCGTAATCGGGGGAGTCCAGTATCGACTCCGTGAGCGAGACCGCCTGAAGCGTCCTGTCCCTCGTCGAGAAAAACTCCCTCACGCTTTCGGCGGGCGGCCCTCCCGCCCCGACGGCGGACAGCTTTATGTCTATCTCACGCTTGAGGTCTTGAGATAGCGGTCCCCCGCGGAGCGAACGGAATACGGCGGCCGCGGCTTCCGAATCACCCTTCTGCCAGAGCGCGTTCCCCCTGATGTTTTCGAGGACCGCCCTGTCCGCTTCCGTGACGCCGCCGGATTCCCCCGCTATTCCCGCGGCCTCGCCGTAGTCGCCCTCGTAGTAGCTCGAGTATGCAATCCCGATCAGCAGCACCGGGTCGTTTCCGTCGTATTCGAGCGCTTCCGTGAAAGACTCGCGCGCCCTGAGGAATTTATCGTTTCCGTAATACTCGTACCCCTCCGCCTTGAGAGCGCCGACCCTCCTCGGGCACGAGGCGGTGAAGATGCTGGGCGCGCCGTATCTGGCCTTTGCGAGCTCGTTTATATCCCCGGGCGCTTCCACCCCTTCGAGGAACTTCTTCCATTCGGCGGCGAGCCCGGGGAGGCCCTTGCCGTAAACGGAGAAGTCCCCCGTCCTGTAAACGGTCTTGAATTTCTCTATGCCGTATGTGTCTATAAGGTATCTGGTAAAGGAGCCCATGAGCGTGTAGCTCAACCCGGGCGGGGCGTACCAGAACCCGAGCCCTGTTATGTCCCCGATATCGGGGGCCATGCCGTTTTGGATTATGGCCTTTGACCACTGGTGCGGGTCGTAGCCGTCCCCGCTCCAGTCGGCCGCTACCGCGAGCCCTTCGAGGAGCCCTACCTCGGGGCTCATGCGCAGCACCTTCGTCCCGAAATCCCCGGCCATCACGTGCGTGAGCTCGTGCTTGAGTATCGGGTCGGGGAATGTGCCGTAAACGAGGTGTATCTCTTTGTGTATCGGGTTCGCTATGGCGGTGTCGCCCGCACCGACCACCCTCTTGCGCGTTTCCGTATCGGGATATACGTATGAGCGTATCTTCACCTGCGTGTCGAGATCGAGAAACTTGCTTAGCTCTGCGTACCTCCACTCGTGGTCCCCGGCGATGAGCTCGATGTGCCCGGCCTCGGGAGAGGAGGGGTCGTAGTATATGACGAAGTTGTCCGTTTCGATGGACGCGGGGAGAATCTTTTCCGTAATATATTCCCTGTCGTAGCTTATCCCGAGCTCGTTCTCGTGTGAGTAAGCCGTGACGAGGGCCGCGCCTATGGCGAGGAGCTTCAGGAAATCCCATGCGCCGACCCGCCTGTAGCTGAGCCCGTTTGCCGTGTGGAGGAGCGCGAGGAAGAGTAATGCCCAGAGCGCAGTCATCAGCCTGTAGACGATGAGCGTGTCCGTAACGGGTATCGCCTCGTCGTATATAGGGCCGGGGAAGAAGCCGTAGAGCGGGTTGTATACGAATAGGGAAGGCTCGCTGTATAGCTCCCAAAGAGAATATGCGAATATGCCGATAAGTATCAGGGCCCCCGCGATGAACCCCCTCCGGCGCATTATATAGCCCGTCAGGAGCCCGAGGGAAGACGAAAAGAATACGCTCACGACGGGTATCAGGAGGAAGAACACGGTCCCCTCACTTATGAAGCAGTCGCCCTTCAGGAGTGAGCCCAGTAGGCCTATCAGGTAAACGACCGCGAGGAAAAAGACGTTGACGAGCAATATGGACGATACCCTGTCCGAGATCCGCTTCCCCCCCGAGTGGTATCTGGTGTCGCTCGAGATTAGCTCAGCCGATATGAATACGGATACGAACGAGAGGACGAAACCCATGACCGCCGAGTATTCGAAACCGAGCGCGCCTGCCAATGGAACGAACAGGAGAGCGATCGATATGACAAACGTCAGAGCGAGGGGTATTAAAACAGTTGTGGAGAATAGCATTCGCTCGAAATTCATACCCTTGCCATCCTGCTCTTTAGGTTATTGTGATCGACTTATATTTTACATTAGATTGGGGGATGGGGGGGGATTGATTATATCGAAAGGATTTCCCGCTCAGTCGTGAGATGAGAGAAGGGTCATGTCGTGGAGAAAGCGAATTCCAAAGGAATTGAATTAAAAATGAGACGCTGAATATTTTGGGTTCTTCAAGGAGCGATGATAGGATAACCGCATAGTTGCATTCTACCTATAGCGTCCGGTTCTTGCACTTATTCAGAACCGTAGTTCAGTATGACTACAATATTGGATTCCCGATTTAAGCGTTCGGGAATGACAAAACCATTTTCGCCCTTAGAAAAAGGGGGATTAAGGGGGATTTTGTTTTTGTTAATAACAGTAAAGGGGTTCATAAATGACCTACAGAAAATCCTCCCTCACCCTCCTTTACAAAAGGAGGGATGTAAATACTAAATGCAAAAGATAGATTTCGCCCCTGTTGCGCGCCGGTCATTTGAACCAGCCGCTGCGGTAGAAGTAATAAACCATCGAGATTCCGACTAGGAGCATTAAGACCAGCGCGGCGTGGTATCCGAATTCCCATTCGGTGGTGGGAATATGCTCAAAGTTCATCCCGTAGATACCGGCTACGAGGTTTAGGGGCAGGAATATCGCCGCTACTATAGTCAGCACCTTGAGCCTGTTATTCGTTCTCTCCTGGAGCATGAGCTCATAGTGCTTGTGTATGTCCTCGAGCCTGTTCTCATATCTGCTCAGGAACCTGAACCCGTTCCGGACCTCGTCCTCCAGGTTGCTGAAGTTCCGGCGCTGCTTCCCGATATCGAATGCCACGCCTTCGTATATCTGTATGGTATTGATACAGTAGAGCTGGTCTTCGATCATGATATTTATGCGCCCGATGTTCTTCTTTAATTTTAGAATGGTCTTAACGTCGATCGAGTTCTGCCCCTTGATTACCCTGTCGCTGAGCTTTGTGATCTTCTCCCTCTGGTCCATGTAGAGGTAGTAATTTTTTTCCACCAGCTCGGCCATGAGGTTAAAGAGGAGTGAAGCTACCGTAGCCCTTTGCAGGTGGAGGTGCAGGCACAGGTCCTGGGACAGTTTATTCAGCACCTCGATCTCGTGGTCGTGTATCGTGACCAGGAGAGAAGGCATGCAGAGGAAGGATATGTATTCGTGATCGAATGTGATTATGTCCCTGATTATCGGGAATTCGAAGTAGAGCTCTTTCTCCGAATGCGCTACGGGGAGGTTCCGCTCCTTCAGTATAAAGTCCTCGATTATTGTATCGTCGTGGACGACCGGTCTCAGCAGGCTCCTCAGCTCGTCGTCTGCGGGGCTTACGATGTCGATCCATCTGGGCCTGCCGTCTTTTAACCTCTCGTGGAACGGCGGCGCCGCTGCTGTTTCCTCTTCGAGATGAAGATCGTCTCCAATGATGTAAGAAGTTACTCTCAAGTCTCTACCTCCGATGCGTTAAGCGAGATCGAACGCGTTTGTGCCCGGCTCTTTTAATCCCTTAGACCCGGTCATTGTTAGCATCACGGACAGGGAGTATTCTAATATCGATTATATGAACATGGAAGGTGCGGGCGATGATATATATCATTATTAAGATTGTGTTAACGGCGCTGGTGATCGCAGGCGTTTCGGAGCTCGGCAGGAGGAATACGGCTTTCGCCGCCATGCTCGCCGCGCTGCCGCTGACCTCTCTCCTCGCCATGGTCTGGCTCTATACCGATACGAAAGACCCGGGACGTATCGCTGACCTCTCAGCCGCTATTTTCTGGCTCGTGCTTCCGACGCTCCTCTTCTTTCTGATACTGCCCTGGATGCTCCGGCACGGATACAATTTCTGGCTGTCTATCGCGGTGTCTTCGGGAGTGATGGTGGTCTTTTATCTCGCGTACGCGGCGTTAGGCAGGAAGCTCGGGCTGCCTGTTTAGGGGCGGCGCGGCGGGTCAGTACCCTGCGCCTATTATCTCGCGGAGCCTCGTCATCCCGGCCCGCATCCAGCTCTTAACCGTTCCGAGCGGCTCGTTCATGCGCACCGATATCTCCGTCTGCGTGAGCCCGTGGAAATAGGCGAGCTCTATCGATTCCCTCTGCTTGGGGGCGAGCTCCGAGAGCGCCTTTTCGATAAGCGCGCGTTTCTCCCTCGTCTCTGTCGTCTCGTCGGGAGGGTCAATATTCGAGGGGATATCGTCGTGGAGCGCGTCCTGGATGCTTCTCCTCTTCGTATCCGACCGGAGCTTGTCGATAGCGCGGCTCCTCGTAAGCGTAATGAGCCACGCCGACGGGGTGCCGCGTTCGGGCGCGTAGCCCGAGGCCTTGTCCCATATCTGCTTGAATACGTCGATAGTGACCTCGTCGGCTTCCGGTTTACTCCTCAGGATCTTGAGCGCGAGGCCGTATACCTGGGAGATCATCCTGTCGTAGAGCTTCCCCAGGGCAGATTCGCAGCCGCGCGATATCTTGCTGATGAGCTCTCTCAGCTCCCTTTCTAAATCGGGTATTCGGGTAGTATCAGCCGAAGGCATTGTCATCCGTCCGCGTCCTTGTTGATAGACTAAGGATAAATCCAATTCGATTAATTCGGTCCTGTGACTATAACATATTTAGCGCGCGGTATTTATAGTATTATTTTTCTCTGGCCCCGCCGCGGGGGCCGTTATCCCGTGAGGGCTTTGAGCGGTTATAATATATTACAGACGGATAAACCGAAAATCGTTTATCCCCGTATATTTAGTTGGGCGGCAGCCTGATTTGTATTTTACGGCGATAAACTGTTAAAATTCGGGTAAGACCTTTAATTCTATGGCAGAAAACACGAGACTCGAGGAATTGATCCCGCTTTACGCGCTCGGCGTGCTCGAAGGCGACGAGCTCAGGGAGGCCGAACGCTTGATAAGAGAGGGCTCGCCTCACGCGAGGGAGCTGTTGAGGCAGTACGAGAATGTGACCTCCCTCCTGCCGTATTCGGCGGCTGAGGCCGCGCCTGACCCCCGTGTCAGGCGGGAGATACTCGAGTACGCGAGGAAAAGCGCGCTCAGGCGGAGGCCCGCAGAGGCGGGCGGTTTCATGGAAAGACTGAGGCCCTTCTTTTTCGGTCTGAGCGGGGCGCTGGCCGCGGGCGTCATCGTTTTCCTTTTCGTAAATAACCTGTCCCTGAGGGGGGCTCTCCGGGAGGAGAAGACCATTGTCGGGGATCTCAACGCAAAGCTCTCCGGTCAGGGCGAGGAGATAAAGTCACTCAGGAACCTCCTTGCCGCAAAGGAGGGGATGGTCGGGGGACTCCAGGCCAAGCTCGCGAGCCTCGAGGAGATAACGGAGTTCATGGAAGACCAGGAGATAGTGCTCATCAGGATGGAGAGGACGAAGCCCGAGATCCGCGCGGCAGGCAGGGTGTTATGGGATACGGAAGAGAACGACGCGCTCCTTTACTGCCTCGATCTTCCCAAGGCCCCCCCCGGAAAGATATACCAGTGGTGGGTGATAGTTGACGGCGTCCCGAAGAGCGTCGGCACTTTCCATGTCGATAGCGAAGGGGACAGCGTCATTATGGTAGATTCGCTCAAAAAGTTCGGAAATGTCGAGAAGTTCCTCGTCACTATAGAGCCCGACGGGGGCGCGCAAAAGCCGTCCGGGAACGAGCTCCTGAGAGGTCAGTCGATCTGATGCTGCTTCGTTCCCGCTCCCTTACGCGGCTCCGTCGCTGATCGCCGGCGGATTGCCATACTCATAGTCCGGGTCACGGAATACAACTACTAGATTGCCGCGCTTCGCTCACCTTCGTTCACTACGCTCGCAAAGACACAGCTTTTTCTGTCTTCGCGAGGGAGCGTTTTATCCCGGCGTAGCCTCCAGGCGAAGCCGGATGCGACCGTGGCGATCTCTCTTTTTTCATCAGATTTCCGGGCCTTTGACTCCCCGCTCACCCGGCTGTTGGCTCTTTGTATGAAGATAGTCCTACCCGGGGTCTCCCGCCGGATTCGAGCTCCGCGGCTGCGCCCGCCGTATAAACGCGGGGTCGCTTATTCGGTCCGGCGCGTCCGCCGGTTCTTTACGTGAAGATGGTCCTACCCGGGGGGTGGGGGGGTAACCCCTTTTAATTTTTCGATATGCAATTCGGAGGCTACTATGGCTAAAGACGGCAGGAATAAGGGCAATAACGGAAAAGGGAACGGCAAATTCGTTCTCGGCGAAAGGTACGAGCAGGCGCTCGGTTACCCTCTTTTCGATTCCATATTCAACAGGCGCTCCCGCCGCTTCGGCCTGGGCATGAAGCTCGAAGACACCACGATGGGATTCGAGTCGCAGTACGAGCCAATACCCCTCGAGGAGATGGAGGAGGCGCTTTTAGTGTGGGCCGGCACCGGCCTGACGGGCCTCTGCCTCGCAGACCTTCCTCCCGAAACCGGTATCGACCTCCTCTGCCAGTGGACGGGACGCACATGGCCTTCCGCGTGCAACAACCACGGGACCGAGCTCTTTTTTACGAACGACAAGGGGCTCTACCACGTGAACGTAAAGCACATGCTTCCCAAGAACCACGAGCTCGACATGTTCTTCCGCATGGGCCGCGGGGAGAGGATGGAGAGGATACTTGAGCTTTACCGCGAGAGCCTCGTGAAGCTCGAGGACGGGAGGGCCGAGCTACCCGACCGCATGCCCGGCCTATTCGAATTCAACCAGTGGAATACCAACAAGCCGGGGACGTCGGTATTCATCCCCGTAACGGACGTGACCGAGGAGTACATCAACCTCCTCCACCTCTACTGCAGCTATTCGTACGGGTTTACTATCATCGACGACCTCACCGGCAAGCCCGCGGGCGTGCAAAAATGGATCGATAAAGGCAGGCTCAAAGACAGCGTGAAGATGTCGCTCTTCGACCTCGAG
>JAHKKQ010000084.1 GCA_020027805.1 Candidatus Dadabacteria bacterium | reverse complement strand
TATGGATTACATCATGCCGCCCATTCCGGGGTGCATGCCCCCCATTCCGCCTCCGCCGCCTCCGCCGCCCATTTCTTCCTTCGACTGCGGCTTCTCGGCTATCAGCGCTTCCGTCGTAAGCAGCAGGCCCGCAACACTCGATGCGTTCTGCATCGCGCTCCTCGTTACCTTCGCGGGGTCCACTATCCCCGCCTCTATCATGTCACAGTACTCGAGCCTGGCCGCGTCGAATCCGTTCGCGCCCTTCTCCTCGCTCACCTTCCCCACGACTATCGATCCGTCCCACCCGGCGTTAGCCGCTATCCCTCTCAAAGGCTCCTCGAGCGCTCTCCTCACTATGCTCACCCCGGCCTTCTCCTCGTCGTCCGCCCCATGGAACCCGTCTACTGCCTTTATCGCCCTTATGAGCGCCACTCCGCCCCCGGCCACTATACCTTCCTCTACTGCAGCCCTCGTGGCGTTAAGCGCGTCCTCCACCCTGGCCTTCTTCTCCTTCATCTCGGCCTCGGTCGCCGCCCCTACTCGTATCACGGCTACTCCCCCGGCCAGCTTCGCTAATCTTTCTTGAAGCTTCTCCCTGTCGTACTCCCCGCTTGCCTCTTCCACCTGCGCCTTTATCTGTTTTATCCGCCCCTCTATCTCCCCCTTCTTCCCAGCCCCGCCTATTATCGTAGTATTGTCCTTGTCTATCACTATCTTCTTTGCCCTTCCAAGGTCCTGGAGCTTCGTGTTCTCGAGCTTCATCCCGGCCTCTTCCGCTACCACCTTGCCCCCTGTCAGCACCGCTATGTCCTCTAACATCGACTTGCGCCTGTCCCCGAACCCCGGCGCCTTTACGGCTGCAGCCTTGAGCGTGCCCCTGAGCTTATTCACAACCAGGGTGGCAAGGGCCTCCCCCTCTATATCCTCCGCCATTACGAGCAGCGGCTTCGTGCTCCTCGCTACCTCTTCGAGCAGCGGAACCATGTCCTTCATATTTGATATCTTCTTGTCGAACATCAGTATCACGGGGTCTTCGAGCTCTATGTGCATCTTCTCGGGGTCCGTTATGAAGTACGGGCTCAGGTACCCTCTGTCGAACTGCATACCCTCCACCACGTCGAGCTCCGTCTCGAGACTCTTGCCCTCTTCTACCGTTATTACTCCGTCCTTCCCCACCTTCTCCATCGCGTCCGCTATGATGTTCCCTATCGTAGCGTCCCCGTTCGCCGATACCGTAGCCACCTGCGCTATCTCGGTACGGCTCTTTATCTGCTTACTCTGCTTCTTTATGCTCTCCACTACCACTTCCACGGCCTTGTCTATGCCCCGCTTCAACTTCATCGGGTCGTGCCCCGCTGCTACGAGCTTTATACCTTCTCGGAATATCGCCTGCGCCAGTATCGTCGCCGTCGTCGTCCCGTCTCCCGCTACGTCGCTCGTCCGCGACGCCACTTCCTTCACCATCTGCGCCCCCATGTTCTCGAACCTGTCCTCGAGCTCTATTTCCTTCGCCACCGTGACCCCGTCCTTCGTCACTACGGGCGCCCCGTATGTCTTCTCTATAAGCACGTTCCGGCCCCTCGGCCCGAGCGTCGCCTTTACCGCGTTCGCTAGCGTATTTACGCCCTTTAGTATCGCGTCCTGCGCCGCCCTCTCAAATTTTATTTCCTTCGCTGCCATTGCTCTTCTTACCTCCGGTTTATTTTATTATTCAACTTTCGCCAGAATTTCACTTTCGTCGAGGATGACATACTCATCGCCCTTAAAATTTATCTCCATGCCCCCGTACTTCCCGAACAGCACCCTGTCACCCTTTTTAACATCGAGCGGCCTCGTGGAGCCGTTCTCGAGAACTCTACCTTTGCCCACCGCAACCACCTCTCCCTCCTGCGGTTTTTCAGTCGCGTTATCGGGAATGATAATGCCGCCCTTGGTCTTTTCAGGCGCATCGACTCTCTTAATCAATACCTTTTCATTAAGCGGTTTTACACCCATAACAAGAAGCCTCCTGGATAGATATATGTCGGGTTATATAACTTAAATCAGATAGAAAACTAGGTATAAAATATGCATCTATTCGGCCATGTCAAGGGTTGGGGTTTAAAAAGCGGGTTTCCCGCATTTATATCGAGTGATGAATGATTATCCAATGATTACGGGGTATTGGGATTGAAAATCGGCCCTCGGAGACGAATCGGTCACATATCCGCGTCAAACGCGTTCTTTATGATCCTGCTCACTAGGCTGACGAGGTCGACGGAAACGACATCGAAGCGCATGGCCCTCGATTTAAGCCCTTTCGATTCGATGTAACTGAACGCGGCCGCCTGGATCTTATTCTGTTTCCGCCGGGTGACGGCTTCCTCGGGGAGGCCGAAGCCTGTAGACGACTTGGCCTTAACCTCGACGAAGCAAAGCACCTTGCCCTTGTCTTCGGCTATGATGTCGATCTCGCCCTGCCTGCACCTGTAATTCTTCTCGATAATCTTATACCTGTCCCTTTTAAGCGCCTTGCAGGCTATATCCTCGCCTTTTCTGCCGAGTGATTTTCTGTCAGTCATGGCTTCCGGCAACGGAACACACTTCTCAGTTATCCTGACCGCTCTCGAGCTTATTTTTAATCTCGGCCAGTTTTGCCAGGGCGTCGAGAGGGGTCATGGAGTTCGTATCGAGCGCCCTGATCTCGCTTATAACCGGGTGCTCCTCCATAGCTTCTTTCACCGCCTCCCCCACGAACAGGGATATCTGCCCCCCGGTCATGGAGGTTCTCAGGTCTGTCTGAGATTTTTCCAGCTTTGATAATACCTTCTGCGCATTCCTGATGACCGCATCCGGCACCCCCGCAAGCTTGGCAACCTGTATGCCGTAGCTGTGGCTGGCCGCCCCCGGGATGAGCTTCCTCAGGAATACGATCCTTTCCCCGTTATCTTTCACATATACATTATAGTTTTTGGTCCTCCGCTTCGACACCGCTAGCCCGGCAAGCTCGTGGTAGTGCGTCGCAAACAGGGTCATCGTTCCCCTGTCGTGAAGGTATTCGGCGACCGCCCATGCTATGCTCATTCCGTCAAAGGTGCTCGTCCCCCTGCCTATCTCGTCCAGAATGACGAGGCTCCTGGCGGTCGCGTGTCTCAGTATGTAGGCGGTCTCGACCATCTCCACCATGAATGTCGAGTGCCCTTTCGCCAGGTTATCGGATGCGCCCACCCTGGTGAATATCCTGTCCGTTATCCCGACCCTCGCGTGCGTCGAGGGGACGAAGCTGCCCATCTGGGCCATTATCACAGATAGAGCCACCTGCCTGATGAGGGTCGATTTACCCGCCATGTTAGGGCCCGTGATTATAAGGAACTGATTCTCATCCGTATCGAGCCTGATGTCGTTCGGCACGAAACGCTCCCCCAGATCCATTCTCTCGACGACCGGGTGCCTGTTGTTCTTTAGCTCTATGATTCCGGAATTGACAATCTGCGGCCTCACATAGGAGTATTTTTCGGCAGCTTCGGATAGCGAGCACAGCACGTCTATATCGGCTATCAGGGACGAGGTCCGCCTGATCCTCTCCGATTCCCGGGCAACTTTTTTTCTAAGGTCCTCAAAGAGCTCCTTTTCGAGTTCGAGTATCCTGTCTTCCGCCCCGAGAATTTTCTCCTCATACCCCTTCAGCTCATCGGTGATGTACCGTTCGGCGTTTGCGAGCGTCTGCCTCCTGATGTACCGCTCCGGAACGAGGGCGAGGTTCGCCTTGGAAACCTCTATGTAATAACCGAACACCCTGTTATAGCTCACTTTGAGCGAGTTAATTCCGGAGGCGCTCTTCTCCCTCGCCTCGAGCTCCGCGATCCACTTCCTCCCGTCCCGCCTGAGGGACCTCAGTTCGTCGAGCTCCCCGCTCACCCCCTCCCTTATAATTCCGCCGTCCCGGGCCGATACCGGGGGCTCGCCGACGAGTGTCCTCTCGAGGATGTCCCTTAGATCGCTCAGATCGTCGAGATTCTCGGCGATATTTTTCAAGATCTCCGAGCCCGCACCGCGGAGCGCGGACTTTATTTCCTTTATATGCTGAGAGGAGTCGCGAAGCGACCCCAGGTCCCTCGGCCTTGCGGACGAAGTCGCTATTCTTCCTATGAGCCTCTCTATATCGCTTATCTCTTTGAGCGTGCCCCTTATCTCGCCCCTTATCGCCGCTTTCCGCCTGAGCTCTTCCACCGCGTCGAGCCTCTCTTCTATCTTGCCTTTATGCAGCAGCGGATAATTTATCCATTGCTTGAGCAGCCTCCCGCCCATCGCTGTCATCGTTTCATCCAATACCCATAGGAGGGACCCCCGGGTATCGCCGCCCGACGACTTCAGCAGCTCCAGGTTCTTCTTCGACGAATCGTCGATAAGCAGAAAGTCCGATTTTTCATAGTATAAAGGCGCATCGAGCGGAGGCATATCCTCCATCTGCGTGTCCCTTAAATACTGTATAAGCGCGCCCGATGCGGATACCGCCTCGGGTTTATTTTCGAGTCCGAACGCCTCGAGCGTCCTTGAGGACAGGTGCTCGAGGAGAAGCCCCCGCGCGCGGTCCGTGTCCCAGACCCAGGAATCGAGCAGCGTGAGAAGCGGACTGGACGACTTCCCGAATGAAGCGCTCAGGGCGTGCTTATCGTCCGATACCTCTTGGAGGAGTATCTCCTTGGGCTCTATCTGAAATATTTCGTCCATGAGCTCCTCGATTGTGCCGAAGACGGCGGTCCTGAATAGCCCCGTCGATATATCCGTATAAGCGAGTCCGTAAGCGGTGTCCCCCGCATAAACACTCGCCAGATAATTGTTCGACTTGGAATCGAGATTCTCCGAATCGAGCACAGCCCCCGGGGTGAGCACCCTCACGACCTTCCGTTTTACCACACCCTTCGCGGATCTGGGGTCCTCGATCTGCTCGCAGATCGCGACCTTATGCCCGCTCTTGAGCAGCTTCACCAGGTACGGCTCAGCGCTGTGATGGGGCACGCCGCATAGCGGGACCGGATTCTTGTCCGATTTGTTCCTGGAGGTGAGCGCGATGCCCAGGATCTTGGAGGCGACCTTCGCGTCTTCATAAAACATCTCGTAAAAGTCCCCGAGCCTGAAAAAGAGAATAGAGTCCGGGTATTCCTTTTTCATCGTCAGATACTGTTTCAGCATGGGGGTTTCAGCGGGCATCGATGTGTAGATTATATCGACTGGACGTCTAACTCTCAATTTGCGCCTTATCTCCTTGAAGGGCGGGGCGGGAAGCAATACAATAATGCATGCGCCGTCGGTCCTTGCCTCATATCGGCGCAGGTGATAGATTAATTCCATTTATTAAGCAACGTGAGCATTCGACTACAGCGTCCTTAAAAGTTCATTGCTTGAAATTAAAGTTCCCGAGGGGACCGATTTGATAAAACCCAATCCATTTGTAAGGGACTTGATACCTTATATCCCCGGAAAGCCGGTCGAGGAGCTCGAAAGAGAGCTCGGCATCACGGGCGCTATAAAGATCGCGTCTAACGAAAACCCGGTCGGCCCCTCGCCCCTCGCCCTGAACGCTGCCAGAAAGGCGCTTGACAACATTCACCGCTATCCAGACGGGGACGGACATGTACTCGCGTATCACCCCTCGGACGAGGGTGGTGTTCATCGCGAACCCCAATAATCCGACGGGCACGATGGTTAAAAGGGGGGAGATGGAGTGGTTTCTGGATAATGTCGGCGGGGACGTACTTGTAGTGATAGACGAAGCCTACTTCGAGTACGTGGAAGACCCTGACTACCCGGATACGCTGTTATATCAAAACAGGGACAAATCCATCCTGACTGTGAGGACATTCTCCAAGATATACGGCCTCGCGGGTCTAAGGCTCGGCTACGGGGCTGGCGACCCGGAGATCATATCGGCCATGCATAGGGCGAGGCATCCGTTCAATACGAGCTCAATCGCTCAGGAGGCCGCAATCGCCGCGCTCGACGACCATGAGCACGTGAAGAGGTCGAGGGATGTAAACAGAGAGGGGCTCAGGTATCTAAAAGACGAGCTCGGGAAGCTCGGCATAAACCATACGCCTACGTACACGAACTTTATACTTATAGACCTGGGGAAAAACCCCATGCCGCTGTATAACGCGCTCTTGAGGGAAGGGGTGATAGTGAGACCTCTCGGGGGCTACGGGCTTAAAACACACCTCCGTGTAACGGTCGGGCTTCCGGAGGAGAACGAAAGGTTCGTGAGGGCGATGAAGAAGGTAACCGGCAAATGAAAGATAAGGAATTCAGAAAGATCGCAATCGTCGGCCTCGGGCTCATAGGCGGCTCGCTTGCGTGGGCTCTCAAAAAGTCAGGCAGAATCGGGAACGTCACGGGTATAGATTCCGACGGGGATTCCATCGATTTCGCGGTCTCTGAAAAGATAATCGACGAAGGGTACACAGGCCTCCGCGAGGGTATTTCCGATGCCGGCATAATAGTGATTGCGACCAATGTCGGGCAGATCGTCAAAACCGCGAAGGCAATAATACCGCTCGCCGGGAAGGGGGCCGTGATTACGGACGTCGGGAGCGTGAAGGGCAGGATAGTGAGAGGCGTAGAAAAGGTACTTCCCGCTCATCTCCGCTTCGTAGGGGGCCATCCGATAGCAGGCACCGAGAATTCGGGCGTGAGGTCGGGAGACCCGGGTCTTTTCAAGGGTAAGCGGTTCGTCGTTACCCCCACCTCGAAAACCGATCCCAAAGCGGTCAGGAAGGTCGCCTCATTATGGAAAACGGCGGGCGCGGAAATCCACGAAATGGACCCAGAAGCGCACGACCGCATTTTCGGCTTCGTGAGCCATCTCCCTCATATAGTCGCGTATTCCCTGGTCGATACCATACTCTCGGCGCCTGATGCAGAAACACTCCTCGATTTCGCGGGGGGAGGCTTGAGGGATTTCACCAGGGTCGCCGCAAGCTCGCCCGGGATGTGGGCCGATATATTTACTGAAAATAGGGAGAACACCCTTAAGTCGATTAAGAAATTTAAAAAATCCCTTGAAAAGCTCGAAGCCGTGATCGAAAACAAGGATTCGGAATCACTAAAGAAACTCCTTTCACGAAGCTCCCGCGCAAGGCGTGAGTTCTCTAAGTAAGCCCCCGGTCATTTAGTCATACTCTTCAGGTCCAGTTTCCGAATTATGTCCTCGGCGATCGATTCCGGGTCCTGCCCGATATCCTCCCTGAGCGCGTCTTCGGGCTCCTCGAGCGCACTGAGCTGACTCTCGAGGATACTTGCTCCCGCGAAATGCCCCTTTCTCCCCCTTAACCTGTCCTTTATTAATTCCGGGCTGCCCGCGAGATAAATAAAACGTATATCGCCGCCGCTCTCTTCGAGCACTTCCCGGTATGTCTCCTTAAGGGCGGAGCAGGCGATGACAGCAGGCTCATTCATTCCATCGATGAAATCGCGTATCGCCAGGAGCCAGGGCAGCCTGTCCTCATCCGTTAACGGTATGCCTTTATTAACCTTCTCTATATTCTCTTTCGGGTGGAAGTCGTCGGCGTCATAGAAATTCCAGCCGAGCTTACGGGCAAGGAGCCCACCGACAGTAGTTTTCCCCGCCCCTGCGACACCCATAATTATCAGAACCATGCGACCAGGATAACATCGGATTTTTTATGTTCAGAGACCTTCACTTTTGCCCTTAACCGATGTCGCAGTGGCAGGCTGTAACGAGAAGGGTGACGAGAAGGACCGAAAATAAAGTAAGGTATAAGCGCATTCCAATATCCTCTTTGAGTGTATTTAACGCCTGGAAGGAATTATACAATTAAAACCGGACTCGCAACATAATTAATCCGAAGAAGCGTCTCGGCCGTACGTGAATCCCCCGTTCCGCTTCCGCATTAATGAGAGAAGCCCGTTCCGTTTGATGATAATCCGGCTTATGTCCCCTCTTTCGCCCGGGCCTGCTTAACCGATGCCGCAGCTGCAGGCGGTTACCAAAAGCGAAACGAAGAGCACGGCAGTCAAAGCGATATACGTGCGCATATACGGTCCTCGCAAAAATTATTCGTAAAGTTTGATAAAATTATACTCGGAATATTAAATTTTTGAACCGGAATTTCTTCTGAAGCACAGCTGCCTGACTAGAGCCGATATTACCCTAACAGCGACCGGAGTCTATATCGAGCGCGGATGCGAGACCTTCTCTTATGGGCTCGATCTCCTTCTTGTAGTGCTCCAGGTCCTTATCGTAACCGACCGGATCATTCTGCCAGGACGAGAACCTTTCGAAGATGGATTTAAAGTTCAGTGTAATGTCAGGGGAATCAAAGACCCAGCTGAAATCCTCCTTCAGGGGAAAAAACAGCCTGAAAAAGAAAATTTTGCGTGTAAGGTGGTCTTCCAGAATTTCAAAATCATCGAACTCGAGATTTATGAGATCGAACCACCCGGTCCTCACCCAGCCGTAGCCTCCCCCGAAGGCTTTGGCGAGCTCGGATGTAAGTCCGAGCCTCTCTCCGGCCTCCCTCCCCAGTTCCGTGAACACATAGGCGGCCTCCCTCGTGAGGTAATCGTATTCAGGAATCTTTTTTTCCATTCCTACGAGATTGCGTATAAGCTGGGGCTCCTTCTCTATGTAGCGGACGAGATCGAACTTGCCTATATTTCCGCAAAGCTCAAGTGATACGGATATATTTTCCCACTCTCTCTTGGCTATCTGATGTACCGATCTTATCTCCATATCGATTAATCCGCTCCGTATCTTATGCCGTTTTTGTAAGAATCCGTGAATCGGTTACCCGACCTTAGACCAATACACTCCAAAAGATAATCCGGAATAATGAAGAACGGATGAACCGTCTGTTAATCTGCAGTTAACCGGGCTCCCGTCCGCATCTCGTATTGAATTATCCGCATTTGAGCGAATACGCGTCCGTGTCCCCGGCACCTGAATCATGCACCGAGGTAAGGTACAATAATTTAGCCGGCCGGTATGGAATCAAATTATTATTTGCAATAATTCAGTAATCATAGGAGACCGTTAACTAGGGTTTAATGTTATCTTAACATTTTCTTAACAAACCTCGGTTTTAATCCATGCCAGATTAAAACCCTTAAGGAGGTATTAAAATGAGTAAGAGAGGACTTCTCAATGGCGGTATCGCAGCAAGTCTCTTTGCATTTGTTTTCACTTTTGCGTTAAATTCGGGTTTTGCGGCAGAGCCGGTAACGGTCGATGCCGCTATACCCGCATACACCAAAACAAGCGGTGTATCGGGTAATTTAAGCAGCATAGGGTCTGACACGATGAACAACCTGATGACCCTCTGGTGCGAGGGCTTCACGAAGGAATATCCTAACGTAAGATGTCAGATCGAGGGCAAGGGTTCAAGCACCGCCCCTCCGGCGCTCATCGAAGGGACAGCCCAGTTCGGACCCATGTCTCGTGCGATGAAACAGGCAGAGATAGACCAGTTCGAAAAGGCGTTCGGCTATAAGCCTACGGAGGTTTCTACATCCCTCGACACACTGGCCGTCTATGTCAATAAAGATAATCCCCTTGAATGCTTAACGATGGAGCAGGTGGATGCGATATTCTCAAAGACCAGGAAATGCGGTGGTTCCGAGGACATAATGACCTGGGGTCAGGTAGGACTGACCGGCGACATGGCGAACGTGCCGATGAGTCTCTACGGCAGGAACTCCGCCTCGGGAACCTACGGCTATTTCAAGGAGCACGCGCTCTGCAAGGGCGATTACAAAGACGCAGTAAAAGAACAACCTGGCTCCGCTTCAGTGGTTCAGGGTGTTACCGAGGATAAGGCAGGCATAGGATACAGCGGTATAGGATATATAACTTCGGGCGTTAAGGCGCTCAAGCTCGGCACCAAGCCCGGTGAATGCGCTCCGCCAGATCTTGCGGATGTTTTGAACGGCGCTTATCCGCTTGGAAGGTATCTTTATCTCTACGTCAACAAAAAACCGAACGAGGCGCTCGATCCTCTGCGTCTGGAGTTCTTAAAATACGTTCTCAGTCAGCAGGGACAGGAGGTCGTGATAAAAGATGGCTATCTCCCTATCCCGGCAAGCGTAGCGTCTGAACAGATGAAAACTATCGCTAACTGATTGTAATAAGTGAATGCTCAAATACGGTCTCAACTGGAAGATTTATGACACCTCAAGTTAAGCTGAAAGAATTTAGACAAGTTTCCTCCGGAGTTAAGCGGAGGAAACTTGTCGACCGTATCGCGACCGTAATCGTCACGATCGGGGGAGTGGCGATAATCCTTTGTATCATAGCTATTCTCGTATTTATCGGGCTTGAAACGGTCCCCCTGTGGCAAGGCGTGAAATCCGAGCTCGCAAGCTCATTTTTCCTGAAAGAATCCCCTGACCTGGCTTCATACTCTCTCGACACATCCGACGGAGTTGAATTCCCGTTCCTCGCCGCCGGAACAGAGGAGTATAAACAGATAGGCTTTATAGTAACGAACGACGGCACCGCTGTTTTCCTGTCTCTGAAGGACGGCAGTACCGTAAAAAAAGTTCAGCTCCCGGGGCTTGAGGGGAAAAAATTAACATCCGCATTCGTAACACAAAATAATGTGATTTACAGCTTCGGAACAGAAGACGGCAACATCCTTTCTGTAAGAACCAATTACAAGATTACGTTCGAAGGCGATAAAAGAATAATCACCCCTGATATAGCGGAAGGCGAGCTGTTGAATGTCGGCTCTTCGCCCCTCGTCAAAATAGCATACGAACAGGATGACGACGGGGAGGGCTCGGCCGCAGCCGGATACACATCCGACGGAGAGCTTCTATTCGTCGCCACGGAGCAGCAGAAGTCCCTGCTCGGAGGGGGCGAAAAAAAGGTTTTAACACACAACATCACCGCAGGTCTCGACGACGCTAAGGTGACCGCGATGGAGCTCGACCATTTCATGAGGAACCTCTTCGTAGGCACCGACAGCGGGAAGATACTGCACTGGGATATAAGCGACAAGGAGAGTCCGGAGCTATTAGAAGCGATAGACGCATCAGTAAATTCTCATACAGCGATCACTGCGCTCGGGTTTCTTATAGGAGACAATTCCCTGTTAGTGGGAGACGCAGCGGGGAACGTATCGGTCTGGTTCGAAGCACAGGACATGACTTCGCCCAGAGGAAAGGTATTCCAGAAGATTCATACGCTCCCCCCGCTTGAGCTGCCGGTTACCAACATTACCTCATCAGAAAGGGACCGCGGATTCATAGCCTCGGACAATGGCGGGAATATAAGCCTCTATCATGCGTCTTCCGAGCAAAAGCTGGCGGATTTCAAGACAGACGGCGGTTCTGTGAGCACACTCGCATTTGCCCCCAAAGCGAACGGAATAATAGCGGTTGACCGGAACGGAAAACTTTACGACTGGGATATAGACAACCCACACCCGGAGACGAACTTTAAGACTCTCTTCGGAAAGGTCTGGTACGAGGGATACAGCAAGCCCGAGTACGTATGGCAGTCGACCGGAGGTACCGACGATTTCGAACCCAAGTTCAGTTTAACGCCTTTAGCCTACGGCACGTTAAAAGGCGCGATATATGCATTATTGTTTGCGATTCCGCTATCGATATTCGGCGCGATATGCGTTTCCCAGTTCATGCACCCCGCGCTCAGGAATACGATCAAACCCGTAATCGAGATTATGGCCGCTCTCCCGAGCGTGGTATTGGGCTTTTTCGCCGGCCTCTGGCTCGCGCCGATCATAGAAAAAATAATCCCCGCTGTGTTTACACTGCCGATAGTTCTCACATTATTTACATTAGCTATGGTCTTTATATGGCAATACACGCCGAGGAGTATAAAGGGTAAGTTCAAAGAAGGGTCGGAGCTGTTTTTACTTGTACCGGTGATCCTGCTTGCGGTCGTAGTCACTCTATGGTTAAACGCACCGGTAGAGAAGTTTATATTCGGCGGAGACTATAAATCGTGGTTTTATAATGTCCTCGGTCTCCAGTACGACCAGAGGAACTCTTTAATCGTCGGCTTCGCCATGGGTTTTGCGGTAATACCGATAATATTCACTATTTCTGAAGACGCCCTGACAAGCGTACCCAAGCACCTGGCGGCGGGGTCGCTGGCTCTCGGGGCGAACAAGTGGCAGACCGCCATCAGGGTCATTCTTCCGACGGCGAGTCCGGGCATATTCTCGGCAGTCATGATAGGCTTGGGCAGGGCCATAGGCGAAACAATGATCGTCCTGATGGCGACCGGAAACACCCCGATAATGGACTGGAGCTTCTTTAACGGCTTCCGCGCTCTATCCGCAAATATAGCGGTGGAAATACCCGAGGCCCCTCATGGTGGGACTCTATACAGGGTATTGTTCCTGGCGGCGCTGCTTCTCTTCTTCTTCACTTTTATCGTAAACACCGCAGCGGAGATCGTAAGGCAGAGACTAAGGAAAAAATTTGGACAATTATAAAGCGAGCGCTGAAATGCACATGTCTGACCGATCATTGAGGTATAAGAAATGAATAAAAAGTTTTGGAAAAGCGGCGACCCTTTTGTATGGCTGACTGGCGTGGCTCTGATGTTCAGTCTCCTCATGATTGCCGGACTCCTATATCTCATAGCGGCGAAGGGGCTTGGGTTTTTCTGGCCGGCAGACATTGCCGAGATCAAGCTGAAAGATGGAAATATGATGCTCGGTGAGATTACCGGACACGAAAGGATACGCGGCATGGGCGCATTGGACAAAGATGAGGTAGCCATATTCAGAACACAGCTTAAAATAGGGAACAGGGACCTCTACGGCCTCGACTTCAAATGGGTGGACGACGACCAGATAGTGACAACAACTTATCCCAAATTCGCCGTCGTGCTCGAGCGAAGGGAATGGGGCAATATGTTCGGCTTCATAAAAGAGGTATCCGGCAGCGGAACAATTATATGCACGGGCAACGAAGAGTGCTGGCCCGTGCTCGCAGGTCTGATTCCCCAATATACCAGGATCGCCGACGAAATTAAATCGATTGAAAAGGGGGCCATCGGCGGAATCAACATGAAGATCGAGGACCTGAGACTCGACATCAAGGGTCTCCGGAGCGAGGGCGCCAGCCAGGAAAAAATCAGTAAAGTCGAAGCCGAGATTAAAGAGCAGGAAAGCCTGTATAAGGAGCAAGAAGAAAAACTTTCTTCATTATATCAGGATTTTAACAAAGAAAAGTTCGTGATGACCTCCATAGACGGAAGAGAGAAAGAGATGCCCGTCGGGGCGGTCGTGAAGGCCTACAGACCGAATGCAATGAACTGGCTGCAAAAGATCGGGCTTTATGCTTCGAATGTCTGGGCTTTCGTCTCGGAAGATCCCAGGGAAGCAAATACCGAGGGCGGCGTCTTTCCGGCGATTTTCGGCACAATCCTCATGGTGTTTTTGATGAGTATCGTGGTGCTGCCTTTCGGCGTTCTTGCAGCTTTATACCTTAGAGAGTACGCGAAGCAAGGGGTGCTCGTAAGGATAGTAAGGATATGCGTGAACAATCTTGCGGGCGTTCCGTCGATTGTATTCGGCGTCTTCGCAGTCGGCTTTTTCATCTACGGCCTTGGGAGCACGATGGACGGCATCTTTTTCAAAGAGGCACTGCCCAACCCCACTTTCGGTACGGGAGGTATACTCTGGGCGTCTCTCACGCTTGCCCTTCTTACGGTTCCCGTGGTAATCGTGGCGACCGAGGAAGGCCTCGCTGCGGTGCCGAAGGAAATAAGGGACGGATCGCTCGCGCTAGGAGCGACAAAATTCGAAACGACCTGGAAAATCGTCATACCGAGCGCCATGCCCGCGATTTTGACGGGCCTCATACTGGCGATAGCGAGGGCCACGGGAGAGGTCGCCCCGCTGATGATAACAGGGGTCGTAAAGCTCGCGCCCCAGCTCCCCATCGACGGTTACTTCCCATATATGCACCTTGAAAGGAAGTTCATGCACCTGGGATTTCACATATACGACGTCGGCTTCCAGTCGCCCAATGTCGAAGCTGCCAAGCCAATGGTATTTACGACCGCGCTTCTTTTAATATTGATCGTAGTAGCTTTAAACATGACTGCAATAATAGTAAGGAATCGTTTGAGAAAAAAATATACTACCTCGGCAGTTTAATCGATGTTATATTAATAGTTACTCCGCGGTGGATAGTTCAGGAGGTTACTAAAAGTGATTACGGAAACAGCAAAGGAAGCGTCAGAGACCGGCATCAGCGAGCAGATCAAGGTTCACGGGGACCCGAAATCGAGCAAATACCAGGTGCCCGACCCGATAGTGGAGGTAAACGACGCGAACCTGTACTACGGCGAAAAACAAGCTCTAAAGAGCATTTACATGGACATCCCGAAGAATAAGGCCACGGCGTTTATAGGGCCCTCGGGATGC
>JAHKKQ010000083.1 GCA_020027805.1 Candidatus Dadabacteria bacterium | reverse complement strand
GACCTTGTTGACTCGGCGCGTGTCGAGGGAGAAATCCTTATAGACGGCGAGGACATATACGACACGAGCGTGGACATCACCCAGCTCAGAAAGAATGTCGGGATGGTCTTTCAGAAATCTAACCCCTTTCCCAAATCCATATATGAAAACGTCGCTTACGGGGCCAGGATAGCGGGCGAAAACAGTAAATCCGTTCTGGACGAGATCGTGGAGAAGAGCTTGAAAGACGCCGCGCTCTGGGACGAGGTTCACGACAGGCTCCACGATAGCGCGCTCGGCCTGTCGGGAGGCCAGATGCAGAGACTCTGCATCGCACGGGCCATAGCGGTCGAGCCCGAGATTCTCCTGATGGACGAGCCCTGCTCGGCGCTCGACCCCATAGCGACCGGGAAGATAGAAGACCTTATTACAGAGCTGAAAACGAAATACACCATAGTTATCGTCACACACAATATGCAGCAGGCCTCCCGTGTGTCGGACTACACCGCTTTCATGTACCTGGGGGAGCTGATCGAGTACGATACGACGGAAACGATATTCCTCAAACCCAAATATAAGCAGACTGAAGACTACGTCTCGGGAAAATTCGGTTAATATCGGACCTTCATCCTACAATTGGTTTCTCGCTCTGCAATTATTCTCTATGGGGAGAAATATATGCCCAATGAAGGTAAAATAAAAGTATTATTCGTTTGCACGCATAATTCCGCGCGGTCGCAAATGGCGGAAGGCATATTGAGGAATCTTTACGGCAACAGGTTCGATGTATCGAGCGCGGGCGCGGAACCGTCCCGCTTGAACCCGCATGCCGTCCGGGTAATGGACGAGATCGGCATAGATATATCGCGTTGCACTTCTAAGAACCTCGATACGTACGCCGGGATGCATTTCGACTACGTTGTCACGGTATGCGGCCTGGCAAACGAGGCGTGCCCCGTTTTCACAGGCGGCGGCAAAAAATTACATAAGGGGTTCCCGGACCCGGCCGGATTCGGGGGTAATGACGAGGAGATAACGGCCGGATTCAGAACAGTCAGGGACGAGATAAAATGCTGGATAGAGTCTGAGTTTTGCGGGAATTGGCCGCATTTCTCAAATTATAGCTCTTGAAAGCCTGTCATAGCTAAATGATCAGACTAGAAGAAGAAATCAGCAAATTGAAGAAAATGTTGTTCGAGATGGCGACCTCCGTCGAAGAGATGATAGCCAAGAGCATAAAGGCGTTAAAAGACCGTAACATGATCATGGCCGAGGAGGTAATAAAGTCGGACGCCAAGATAAACGAAATGGAGATCGACATAGATAACCAGTGCATCAGGATATTTGCGCTCTACCACCCGGAAGCGGAGGACCTGAGAACCGTCTCCATGATAATGAAGATTAACAACGACCTCGAGAGGATCGGGGATCACGCCGTAAATATCGCGGAAAAGACGATCTACCTCGCCGACAAGCCCCCTGTAAAGCCCCTGATAGATATCCCGAAGATGGCCGACAAGGCCATACAGATGCTGCAGGAAAGCCTCGACGCTTTCGTCAATAAAGACGCCGCGCTCGCAATCGAGGTATGCAAGAGAGACGACGAAGTCGACTCCCTTGAACCGCAGATCGTGAGGGAGCTCGTCACCTACATGATCGGCGACCCGCAAACGATCGACCGGTCGCTGAACCTTATCCTTATAGCCAGGGAAATCGAAAGGGTCGCCGACCTCGCCACGAACATCGCCGAGGACACCTACTACATCGTAAGCGGAAAATCGCTGAAACATCACTCCTTTGAAAAGTCGTAACCCGCGGCATATCCGCCTGTAATCCGTCTAAAACTCAATAGAACCTGAAAGCGCCCATGCCCTGACGCCCCGCCCTCAAAACTGCCGGAATCGAATTCCGGCAAAGAAGGATTATGTATTCGCGAGTATAGTATAATTTCCTTGAAAAGACGCGTTATACGTATAAACTCTTAGGCTCCTGAAGGTGAATGATTAACGTTATGCACTTAAAAGACCTCTACCAATTGGGAAAGGAGAACTTGAGGCGAAGCCTCATAGAGAACCCCGCGCTCGAAACGTCCATCCTTCTATCAAAGACGAGCGACATAAAGGATATTTCCGAGATCTACGCATATCCCGACAAGGAGCTTGACAACGTCGAGGTAGAGGAATTTTACGGGCTCCTGGAAAGGAGGATCAAGAACGAGCCAATTGCCTATATTACGGGCGAAAAGGAATTTTACTCGAGGACGTTCTCCGTAAATAGAAACGTCCTGATACCGAGGCCCGAGACTGAGCTGCTCGTCGAGGAAGCACTGGGGACAGTAGACAAAATAGTGTACCCGGCGGTGCTGGACGTAGGAACAGGGAGCGGATGCATAGCGGTATCGCTTGCGTGCGAAAAGCCCGGCTCGAGTGTCGTCGCCTCCGACATTTCAGAAGGAGCGCTGGCGACAGCGCGGTCAAACGCAGAGAGACACTCTACCCGGGGAGAGATACGCTTTGTCCAGGGAAGCCTGACCGATCCGTTTAAGGGCGAAACATTCGATGTAGTGGTCTCGAACCCGCCTTACATAGCGGAAGGCGAGTATGCCCTTCTTCCGCCGGACGTGAGGGATTACGAGCCCCGCTCTTCCCTCGTCGGGGGAGAGGACGGCCTCCATTTCATAAGCAAGATAATATCCGGCGCGGGAAGTGTGCTTAAAAACGGCGGGTGGTGCCTGCTCGAAATAGGGGCGGGCCAGTCGTCCGATGTAAAGAGGCTTTTTCGAGAAGCGCGCTTTTCGGAGATTTCCTCCATAAGAGACGTCAACGATATAGAGAGGGTTGTGAGGGCTCAATGGAAAAAATAGTTGTCGAGGGCGGAAAAAGGCTCGAAGGCGAAATCGTGGTCAGCGGCGCCAAAAACGCGGTTTTACCGCTCATGGCTGCATGCATTCTGTCGGAAGGAAAGAATATAATCACGAATGTCCCCGACCTCGCCGACGTGAGGACAATGGCGAAGCTGCTCCAGATACTCGGAGCCGACGTGGAATACGACAGCGGCACCCTCACTATAGACTCTTCGGGTTTAAACAACTGGGAGGCCCCTTATGACCTCGTTAAGACAATGCGGGCATCCGTACTAGTCCTGGGCCCGCTCACCGCCAGGTTCGGGAAAGCCCGCGTTTCGCTTCCCGGCGGCTGCGCCATAGGGGAGCGGCCGATAGACCAGCATCTGAAGGGTCTCTCCATCCTGGGCTCGAAAATCCAGATCGAGGAGGGTTATGTCGAAACGAGCGCACCCAGGCTCACGGGCGGAATAATACCGTTCGATGTTTCGACTGTGACCGGGACCGAGAACCTTATTCTTTCCTCCGTGCTTGCGGAGGGGGAAACGGTACTCCTTAACGCCGCATGCGAGCCTGAAGTGACCGACCTCGTGACCGCGCTCAACAAGATGGGCGCCGATATCACCGGCATAGGGACTGACATAATAACGATAAGAGGGGTAAAGAAGCTCTCCCCACTCACAGACTACGAGGTGATGCCCGACAGGATAGAAGCGGGGACCTACATGATAGCCTCAGTGCTCACAAAAGGGGACCTCATGATCAGGAACTGCCGCTTCGAGAACATGGGCGCCCTCATAGGAAAGCTCATCGAGATCGGGGCGCACATAACCCGCGAGAACGGCGGGATCAGGGTGAAGTCGAACGGGGAAATAAAAAGCACGGACATCACTACCCTGCCCTACCCCGGTTTCCCGACCGACATGCAGGCGCAAATGATGACTCTCATGAGCACGTCAGACGGGCTCAGCGTGCTTACTGAAACTATTTTTCCTCAGCGGTTCCTCCACGCCGGAGAGCTGAGACGGATGGGCGCCGATATCAAGCTCGTCGGAAACAGCGCGGTCGTAAGGGGAGTCAAGCACCTGAGCGGCGCGCCGACTATGGCGAGCGATCTCAGGGCGAGCGCCTCGCTGGTCCTGGCGGGACTCGCCGCGGTCGGAAGAACAGAGATATCGAGGGTCTACCACCTTGACAGGGGCTACGACAAACTCGACAGCAAACTCGAAACTTTAGGAGCCAGTATCTGGAGGGAGAAAGAATGATAACGCTTGCAATCGCAAGGGGAAGGCTGCTCGACGAGGAAGTAAATATACTGAAAAAAGCGGGCTATCCCGTCGACAATATATTGAAAGATTCAAGGAAGCTGATCTTCGAATACCCGTCCCTTAAACTAAAAATACTGATAATACGCCCGACCGATATACCACCCTATGTCGAATACGGCGCGGCCGATTGCGGTATAGTCGGCATGGATACGCTCATGGAAGAAAAACACTACCTGTATGAGCCGCTAGACCTGGCTATTGGAAAATGTAAATTGGTTGTGGCGGCGCCCAAGGGCTTCGAGTATTCATCGGCCGGGTCACTCAGAATAGCGACCAAGTATCCCAGGATCGCCCATGAGCACTTCTCTGCAAAAGGCGTAGGGGCCGAGATCGTGAAGCTCTACGGCTCTGTCGAGCTCGCCCCCATAGTCGGTCTCTCGGACGTCATAGTGGACCTCACGGCAACAGGGAAAACGCTCAAGAAAAATAATCTTATCGAGTTCGAAACCATTGCGGAAATCTCAGCCAGGCTCGTCGTAAACAGGGTCAGCATGAAGGTCAAATCCGAGGAAATAAAAGAGCTGATCAGGAAATTGAAGGAAGTGAGGGGGAGCTGATTTCGTCTTTCGATCAAGGGGGGTCATGCTTTAAAAGACCGTATAGTATCCTAACAACTTTTTAGCCCTATATATTCTAAGGCGCCCTTAACGCACCCTTAATAATTTCATGCTTTGATTAAAATCAAGATTCGGTAAACTAAATAAATATTTGTAGATACTGACTTTGGGCCTTAAACTTGGCAAATTCCCCCTTTTCAGGAACGGCTCGAACGGGGGACATTCCGGGAGATAAAATGGAAGCAAGGACTAAATCCCGAGAGAACAATCCCATGAAAGCCAGAGGTGATCATGCGGGTTCCGGCGCACCCCCGGGGGAATACCTGAGTCGGAGCTTTAAGGCTGTAAGGGGTTTCTCGCACACCCTTGCCGAGCCCCTCGAGACAGAAGACTACGTCATACAGTCCATGCCCGACGTCAGCCCCACCAAATGGCACCTCGCTCACACGAGCTGGTTCTTCGAGACGTTCGTACTTTCCAAAGCCGTTAAAGGATACAAGTCTCCGAGCCCGCAATACGCGTACCTCTTTAATTCTTACTACATCCAGGCCGGAGAAAGACACCTGAGACCCAAGCGGGGCCTCATCTCGAGACCGACGGTCGAAGAGACCTATAATTACAGGAACTACGTCGATGAGCACATGATCGGGTTCATGGACGGCGCGGACGAAAGGGAGTGGAAAAAATTCTCTCCGGTAATCGAGATCGGAATACACCACGAGCAGCAGCATCAGGAATTGATAGTAACGGATATAAAACACGTATTCTCGGAGAATCCGCTCCGTCCGGTTTATGCGGCGAACAAGAGCCATAACGGGAAGACCGCGAAAGGAGGCCCTCCCGTGAAATGGATCGATTTCGAAGGCGGCGTGAATCTCATCGGGCACGAGGGGAAAGGGTTCGGTTACGACAACGAATACCCCCGGCACAAGGTTTACCTTGAGCCGTTCCGCCTTCAGTCGCGCCTTGTCACGAACGGCGAATACCTCGGGTTTATCGAAGACGGCGGTTATGATACTCCCGAGCTCTGGCTCTCGGAAGGCCGGGCAGCGGTCGAATCGAGGAACTGGATAGCGCCCTTATACTGGGAGCGGAAGAACGGCAAATGGGCCTGTTTCACCCTGTCCGGCATGAGGAGCGTAAATCCCGAGGAGCCCGTATGTCACGTGTCCTATTTCGAGGCCGACGCATACGCGCGCTGGGCGGGAGCGAGGCTTCCGACCGAAGCCGAGTGGGAGGCCGCCGCAGCGGGGCTGCCCGTCGAAGGGAATTTCGCAGAGAAACTGTCCTTCCACCCCGAGGCGCATACGTCTGTTAAAGATAAACACCCGCTTCATCAAATCTACGGTGACGTCTGGGAGTGGACCCAGAGCCCCTACACTTCATACCCGGGATTCAAGACCCTCCCCGGGGCGCTCGGGGAATACAACGGGAAGTTCATGTGCAACCAATTCGTGCTGAGAGGGGGTTCGTGCGCCACATCGAAGTCGCACATCAGAAAAACATACAGGAACTTTTTCCCGCCCGACGCGAGGTGGCAGTTCACGGGCATAAGGCTTGCTAAAGATTCACGGTAAGCGGAAATCAGGCAAATCCAAACATCCTGTCAGAGCGTATAAACATATAATCCGATGAAAAAAAATGTCCTGCGATTAGACAAATCCGAATACGAGAGGGAAAGCCTCGTAAGCGAGGTTATTACCGGGTTTGAGAAACCGCAAAAGGTGCTGCCCTGCAAGCTCTTTTACGACAAGAGGGGCTCGGCACTGTTCGACGAGATATGCGGGCTCGAGGAATACTATCCGACGCGCACCGAAGTCGGAATAATGAAGGACAATATAGACGAGATTTGTTCCTATCTCGGCGGGAGCTGTCTCCTCGTGGAGCTCGGCAGCGGGAGCAGCGTCAAGATCAGGCTGCTTCTCGAGAACCTGAGAAACCTTTCCGGCTACGTGCCGATCGACATCTCGGAAGAGCATCTGATCGAATCGGTAAAAACCCTCGCGGCCGATTATCCGGGGCTTAGGATAATGCCCGTCTATGCCGACTACACGCAGCCGCTGAGCCTCCCCAGATTCGACTTCCCATTTTCACACACCGTCTTTTTCTATCCGGGTTCGACAATCGGCAATTTTAAGCCCGATTCCGCAGCCAGGTTCCTTGGCAGAATAGCGAAGCACGCGGGCCGGGGAAGCGGTCTCCTGATCGGAGTCGACCTCGTTAAAGACGTTAAGACCCTCGAAGACGCGTATAACGACGCGAAGGGAGTGACCGCCGAATTCAATCTGAATATTTTGAAAAGACTTAACCGCGAGATAGGCACGGATTTCGACTTAGCGAAATGGAGACACAAAGCCTTCTTCAATCCCCGGGACAGCAGGATCGAGATGCATCTCGAGAGCGTTATAAACCAGAGGGTCAAGGTCGACAGTACAAGCTTCCGTTTCAGAAAGGACGAAACGATACTGACCGAATACTCATATAAATACAGAGTCGAAGGTTTCCGTGAGCTCGTATCGGATCACTACAGCGTCGAGAGGGTATGGACGGACGAGGATAAGAAGTTCAGCGTCCAGTACCTGAAGGCCGGATAGATTTCTATTTGCCAATACAAAATAAATCGGAGCAGGAATGAACCGTAAACGCATAGTACCCGGACCCGGACAGGAATCAGTGTGGGACTACCCGAGGCCGCCGCGCATCGAGGATTCCCCCAAGCACGTGGAGGTCTTCTTCAATAACGTGCTTATCGCGGATTCGACCGACACAAAGCGGGTCCTCGAGACGAGCAGCCCTCCGGTGTATTACATCCCCAGGGAAGACATCGAAATAAAATATCTCATACCGACCGGCAGGATGACGGTGTGCGAGTGGAAGGGAGCGGCCACCTATTATGCCGTTTCAGTCCACGACAAGCGGAGCGAGAACGCCGCTTGGTGCTACCCCGACCCCGCGCCGGGTTATGAAGGAATTAGGGACTATATCGCCTTTTATCCGCAGATGATGGACGCGTGCTACCTCGACGGAGAGCTTGTAAAAGGACAGGCCGGCAGATATTACGGCGGGTGGATTACAGCCGACATCGCGGGCCCTTTCAAGGGCGAGCCCGGAACGGAAGGCTGGTGAATTTACAAGATCGGTTCCGATATCGAGAATATCAGACCGGCAACGGCCTGTCATCGGGCGGCAACCCGCTTATTAATAAATAAGAGGCAAAATCCGAATCCGCCTCGCTATAATCTCACCTTGCCGCTCACTCCGACGTGAAATCGAGCGACATGGTGAGACCCCTTATCTTGCCCAGGGCCTTCTCGAGCGACTTGCTTTCCTTATCGAATATAAACTCCGTCTCGAACTCGAAGTAATCGGATCGGGGCCCGGACTCTCCGTTTTTCAGATAATACAGATAAGTATATTTCGTCATCTCGTCCTCCTCTTCAATCGAGTAGGGCTTGCCCAGCGTATCGACTATGTTCTCGATCCCGGGTATCTCTCCGGGATCGCTCCCCCGGAAGATCGAGCTCGCGCTCTTCGACAGCTTGTTTATTTCGGCTTCGCCCATCGAAGAGAACATCTTTTTCAAGAGCGGAATGGATATATATTTCAGGAAACGCTCGGGAAAGATGATTTCCTTGACCATCTCGTTCTGCATCAGCATCAATATCGGTATATCGTACACATGCCCCTCGCCGCTCCCCGTGAGATATTGCTTCTCGAATACGTAGGTCCACAGTTCCCCCTGCCCGTTATTCTCCTTCCTGAGGGGGCTGTTTTTCATAAGCCAGACCATATCCCCCGATTGAAGGACCGGATTCAGAAATATAAGGACCAGCCCGCCCTTGTCGCTCAGTTCGAAATTGGCGTCGAAGTCGTTAAGCTGGTTTTGTACCTTGTACAGCCTCATGTAAACGCAGCCGCATACGAACAGGAGGGAACACAACAGCATTGAGCGTACTATCAACCGTTTCGGATTCATTCGTATCACATCACCCCGGCGTATTACATCACTCCCGATCGATTTAGGAAAGTATATCCGGGCGGGATTCACGCTTTACTTTACTCATAACTCAATACATCGACAATAAGGGATTTTTTACAGGAGGTCTTATTAAAGC
>JAHKKQ010000082.1 GCA_020027805.1 Candidatus Dadabacteria bacterium | reverse complement strand
GGAAGATTTAGCGAGTACATGAGATTTTTAGCACAATTCTGTAATGTCCTTTCATAAAACACACTATGTGTGCTTTTCATCAAGGAAAAGAAGGATAAACAAATAGCCTTTCTCCTTATCCTTGTCTTTTCTTAAACCACAGTATGTGTGTTTTCATCAGGGAAAAGAAGAAATAGATAGCTTGCCTATTCATTGTCTGTTGATTACCCGCACTCCACCCCCCACCTATACAATCCCTCTGATTTACGTTATTTTTTATGCACGCACATGAAAATAGCGACACGCGAAATAGTAAGGGAAATAGACGCCCTATCGATAGAGAAGCACGGCATACCCGGCCTCGTCCTCATGGAGAACGCCGGGCGCGCCGCAGCCGACGTCGTCATTGAGGAATTCCCCCACGCGGACAGCGTGGCCGTCTTCGCGGGCGGCGGGAACAACGGGGGCGACGGTTTCGTCATCGCCCGCCATTTGATGGGACAGGGGGTCCGGGTAACGACGTACCTCGCGGTAGGCTCCGCAAAATACAGGGGCGACGCCCTCGCCAACCTGAGAGCGCTCAAAAAATCGGGGGGCGAAGTCGTCGAGCTTAACGGGAGCCTCAGGAAATATAAACAGGCGGACCTCATAGTGGACGCCCTTTTCGGCACCGGCCTCGACAGAAAAGTAGAGGGGCTCAATAGAAAGCTAATAAATTTCATCAATAGTCAGCCCGTCCCGCGCGTCGCCGTCGACCTGCCTTCGGGCATAGACGCGAATACCGGATTCCCTCTCGGGGCGGCCGTAAGGGCGGACGTAACGGTCACATTCGTGCTCCCCAAGATCGGAATCTCGATATACCCCGGACTCGACTACGCGGGCCGGATATACGTAGCCGACATCACGACGCCGAAATCTCTCGAAAAGGACATTCCCTACGAATTACTCACACGCGCCTCAGTGAACGGTATACTCCCGCCGCGGCGCGCCGATACTCACAAGGGCACGTACGGACACCTCTTCATTCTGGCGGGCTCTCCGGGAAAGACCGGGGCCGCGACACTCGCGTCATTGGGCGCCCTCAGGGTAGGCACGGGACTCGTTACCGTGGGTATACCCGCGAGCCTGAACGACATAATGGAAGTAAAGACGACCGAGGCGATGACGGAGCCGCTGCCCGAAACGGACCTCCGCACCCTCGGCAGGGTCTCCGTAAAACGCGTAAAAGAAATCATCGCCAATAAAAAAACAGCGCTCGCAATAGGGCCGGGCATCTCCACGACAGAAGAGACGCGCGGGTTCCTGTACGAAATAATCAGGTCGTGCGAGATACCGGCGGTGATCGACGCCGACGCGCTCACGCTTATAGCGGAAGAGCCGGGAATACTGCTCAAGGCGAAGGCGCCCCTCGTACTCACCCCCCATCCGGGCGAGATGTCGAGACTCACCGGTATCGAAACCGACGAAATAGAGAGCGACAGGATAGGCGTGTCTCTCGAATTCGCGAGGAAGCATAAAGTCATACTCGTGCTCAAGGGGGCGAGGTCTCTCGTCACGACCCCCGGAGGGCGCGTTTACGTCAACACCTCGGGCAACCCCGGGATGGCGTCGGGCGGCATGGGGGACGTGCTAACGGGCATTATAGGCGGATTCCTCGCGCAGCGCCTTGCGCCCGAAGACGCGGCCCGATTAGGCGTATTTCTGCACGGCCTGGCAGGCGACTTGTGCGCGAGCGAGCGGGGGCAGGCGGGGATAATCGCGGGCGACCTCGCGGACGTCCTCCCCCGGACTCTATCGGAGCTTCCGGATTCGGACGAGGAGCCTTTCTTCCGAATTCGCTGATATCACTCGTTTTTTTTAATCCAACGAAAAACCGATATGACGAATAGAGAGAGTATGGAAATACGGGTGACGGACGCTGAAGAAACAATAAAACTGGGCGAGATTATTGGCAAATCGCTCGAACCCGGTAGTATTATTGCCCTCAGGGGGGACCTGGGAGCGGGCAAAACGGTCCTCGTCAAGGGGATAGCTAGGGGACTAGGGATAGAAGACGAGCCCGTGAGCCCCACGTTCGTAATCATGAACGTGTACGAGGGCAGGATACCGCTTTACCACTTCGACCTTTACAGGATCTCGGGAGCGGACGAGCTCATGGGAATAGGCGCCGACGAGTTTCTCTACGGCGGCGGCGGGGTATCGGCGGTCGAGTGGGCGGAGAGGGTTCAGGAAATATTTCCTGAATATACTATATACATCGACATAAAGATTCCGGAACCGGACGACGGTTCGGAAAACACGCGCGAAATCAAAATAGAAGGGAAAAAGGAATGGGTCTCATCGTTCAGAAGTACGGCGGAACAAGCGTTGCCAGCCTCGACAAGATAAAGTGGGTTGCGGGACACGTAATTAGAACGAAGGAAAAGGGGAACGACGTCCTCGTAGTCGTCTCGGCGATGGCCGGAGAGACGGACAAGCTGGTCAAGCTGTCGCTCCAGCTAATGGACCCCCCCGACGAGAGGGAGCTCGACGTCGTGACCTCGAGCGGGGAACAGGTCTCTTCCGGATTGCTCGCGATGTCTATCAAGGCCCTCGGGCACGACGCGCTATCGCTCCAGGGTCATCAGGTGAGGATAGTGACCGACAACGCCCACTCCAAGGCGAAGATAGTCAGGATAGACGCCGAGAGGATAAAGAAGGCGCTCGGGAAGGGGAAGATAGTCGTAGTGGCCGGCTTCCAGGGAGTGGACGAGGAAGGGAACGTCACTACGCTCGGCAGGGGCGGCTCCGACCTCACGGCGGTCGCGCTCTCGGCCGCTCTTAACGCCGACTCGTGCGAGCTTTATAAAGACGACGTCGACGGCATATACACGTCCGACCCCGGACTAGTGCCCGCAGCGAGGAAGCTCGACAAGATATCCTACGAGGAGATGCTCGAGTTAGCGAGCCTCGGGTCGAAGGTGCTCCAGGCGAGGGCAGTCGAATTCGCGATGAAGTTCGGAGTGACTCTCCACGTCCGCCCCACAACCAAACCCGACACGGAAGGAACATGGGTAGTAGAGGAGGAAAAAATGACTCAACTGGAAAACATTCTCATATCGGGCGTATCTTCCGACAAGAACCAGGCCAAGATCACTATAACACAGGTGCCGGACAGCCCCGGCATAGCGGCCAAGATTTTCACGCCGCTCAGCGAGAGCGGCATAATAGTGGACATGATAGTCCAGAACGTCAGCATCGAGGGGCACACGGACATAACGTTCACCGTGCCGAGGACAGATTTTAAAAAATCGATTATACTAACTGAAAAGGTTGCAAAGCAGCTCGGGGCGAAAAATATCATCTCCGACGACAAGATAGCCAAGGTTTCGCTGGTCGGCGTCGGCATGAAAACCCACTCTGGAGTTGCGAGCCGCATGTTTTCGACGCTCGCGAAAGAGGGTATAAATATACTGATGATAAGCACGTCCGAAATAAAGATTTCATGCGTCGTCGAGGAAAAATACACGGAGCTCGCTGTAAGGGCGCTCCACGACGCGTTCGAGCTGGGGGAAACGAAATGAGCCGGGATTCGGTAAAGATATACGACGTAACGCTCCGCGACGGGACCCAGGGGGAAAGCATATCCTTTTCCATACACGACAAGTTGAGAATTGCCCAGAAGCTCGACGAGCTCGGAGTCCATTACATAGAAGGCGGATGGCCGGGCTCTAACGAAAGGGACGAGGGGTTCTTCGAGGAGGCCAAGAAATTACGACTGAGAAAATCGAAGGTCGCGGCGTTCGGCAGCACCAGACGCTCGGGAAAGACCTGCGACGAGGACGGAAGCGTCCAGGCGCTGCTCAAGGCGGAAACGCCCGCCGTCACGATAGTCGGCAAGAGCTGGGACTTCCACGTTAAGGAAGCCTTGAGGATTCCTCTCAAGGAAAACCTCGAAATAATCCACGATTCCATCACGTATCTGAAAAAAAACGTGGACGAGGTATTCTTCGACGCCGAGCATTTCTTCGACGGCTACAAGCACAACCCCAAGTACGCGATCGAGGCTATAAAAGCGGCAAAGGACGCAGGTGCAGACGTGCTCGTGCTGTGCGACACGAACGGGGGCACGCTCCCCTGGGAGATAGAGGCGACGGTGAGGGACGTGAACCTCAAGCTCGACAACCCCCACCTCGGCATACACGCACACAACGACGGCGAAGCGGGCGTCGCGAACACGCTCTACGCGGTCAGGGAAGGCGTGAAGCAGGTACAGGGGACGATGAACGGCTACGGGGAGAGGTGCGGGAACGCCAACCTCTGCTCGATCGTGCCCAATCTCAAGCTAAAGCTGGGCATAGACTGCATCGACGAGGACGGCCTTAGAAGACTGTATGACGTATCGCACTTCATACACGAGCTCACCAATTTACCCCCGCTCAAGCACAGGCCGTTTGTCGGAGAGAGCGCCTTCGCCCATAAGGGCGGGCTCCACGTAAGCGCGGTGATGAAGAAATCGGAGACCTACGAGCACATAAACCCGGACGTCGTCGGGAACCACAGGCGCGTCCTCATATCCGACCTCTCGGGGCGGAGCAACATCTTATACAAGGCGAAGGAGCTAGGCATTGAGCTCGACCCGCAGGACAAGCGAGTAAACGCCATCCTGAACGAGCTCAAGAAGCTCGAGAACGAGGGGTACGAGTTCGAAGGGGCCGACGCATCGTTCGAGCTTCTGGTCAGGAAAGCCCTCGGGGAATACAGAAAGGCGTTCGAGCTCAAAAGCGTGCGCACGATAACGGAGAAGAGGACCGAGGACGAGGAGTCCGTCACCGAGGCGACACTCATAGTGCAGGTGGACGGAGTCACCGAGCACACGGTCGCCATAGGGAACGGCCCCGTGCACGCGCTAGACCAGGGCTTGAGGAAGGCGCTCGAGAAATTCTATCCGGGTCTCAAAGAAGTCACACTTAAGGACTACAGGGTCAGGGTTCTTTCGAGACAGCACGGGACCGACGCGGTCGTGAGGGTGCTCATCGAGTCGGGCGACGGCGAGAGCGACTGGAGCACAGTAGGGGTCTCCCAGAATATAGTCGAGGCCAGCTGGAAGGCGCTCGTCGACGGCATCGACTACAAGATACTCAAGGACGAATCCAAACGCGCAGCCAAAGCGCGGGGCTGAGCGGTATAAGGATTTACCCGGATAACAACCCCCGATTGTAGGAGCGGCTTCCAGCCGCGGACCTTCCTTACGCATTACACTCGATCTACACGACCTCGTCATTTCGAGGCATCGCCGAGTAATCTACGAGTAATCCATTGGTTGAGAAACATCATTTTCCCCCTTAGAAAAAGGGGAACAATTTCGAGAGAGTGAGGAATTGGTCGGAGTCGAGAAGCAGCACAGAATCCCTTGATCGAAGTGACACAACTCTTAAGCCGAATTCAGGGGGATTTAAAGAACTGTATTACCGATCGGAATAGGAATGACAAAAAGAAAAATCCACCCTAACCCATTTGGATTTCAGCAGCATTGAGCCGGAAGTTAATTTACTTCGGTGCTTGTTAGTGCAGGGCGTCCGAATGCTTACACGTTCGCATTCGTTCTTTACAAAAGGAGGGAATTAATAATCGTTAGGAGCGGCTTCCAGCCGTGAACCCAACACCGCGCGTCATTGCGAGTACGTTTCCGATTGTACGCAAGAAACGGACGCCCTCGCTAAAGTATCACGAATCCGATAAACGCCGGGAAAAAGCACAACCAAATTCTATTAGTGCGTCAATCTCATCTTCACAAGACCCGTTCATACTGAGCTTGTCGAAGGATGAACGGGCGGCAAGTCGCCGCGGACATACGAAATTGCTGCATTTGCTGATTTTGGCTGAGGAGGTTCGAAAGAATCGTAAGAACACACATTGTGCGCCATCACGACCACGCGGGCTTGGGCAGCCCGTAGGCGAAATAGAAGATTATGTACACGAGCCAGCACGTGATGCGCCCCACGACGCACACCCAGATGGCGTTCCAGGTGTTCTTGAAATCGAGCGCCTGCCTCACGCCGATTATCATCGCGACGAGCGTCCATACCCAAACGACCACGAGCACGACCGCCGTAAGGTGAGGTACGACCGCGAAGACCCTGAAGATACCCGGTGCGCTCGCGAACCCGAGCACGCGCATGATCTCCCACTGGTCGCTCCTCGTATCGGATTCCGGGAAGAGCCTGGTGCCGATAATATAGATCAGGAAGGCGAGCAGTATCCAGAGGATAAAGCTGGTGATAGTACCCAGTATGAGTCCTTTGTAGTCTCCCGTCTGGTAGCTGTAGATGCCCCTCGAGAGGCTCACGAGGAAGACGACTATCACCGCCTGCCACATCGCGCTCTTATCGTGCTCTACTTCTTCGTAAAGCTCCGGGTCGAGCGTGAGCGCCCTTATGACTCTTTTAATAAACACGGATGTGGTTCACCTCGGAAACAGGAAACATAGGAATTACAACATAAATCTAACAAATCGATAAGTCAAAATTAGTTAACTGCCGGCTGCGCGGATAAAACATCACTTGACCGGACCCTACCCCTGCGAACCGCGCCTGCTATACGGCGCCCTGATTCACCAGGAACGAATTTACTACAATGTTAATAATAAAATATATGACGGCGCCTAATATACACACGCCCGCAGCGCGCCATGTGCTTTTGTAGTCGAGCGCCTGTCTTACGGCTATTACCATCGCCACGAACATCCAGATCGTCAGAACGACGGCGATAAACTTACCCGCTACCGGTATTAATAAGAGAATAAGGAAAATTCCGGGCGACCTCGCGAATCCTATTACCCTGAGCAGCTCTCTCAAGTCCGATTTCGTCTGAGGCTCGGGCAGGAGCTTCGTGCCGATGACATAAGCCAGTAAAGCCCAGATAAACCACCCGATCAGGTCCAATATCGTCCCGACGATAACCCCCTCTATCCCCAAAATCCCGATCGAGCCTATACCCGCCGCGACACTTACCATAACGACCACCAGCATCGCCTGCCCCATCGACCCCTCGTCGGCCTCGACCTCTTCGTACAGCTCCGGGTCGAGCTTGAGAGCCCTTATGACTCTCTTAATAAACACGGATGCGGCTCACCTCTCGATTGGAATGGCGGGTAAAATTAATACCTCGAAGACCGATAGTCAAAACTATAACAGGGTGTCCTATACTCGTCCCGCAAACTCCATTTCTTCCCAATGGCAAGCATCCCGCCGAACATTTAATGCGTGCTCGCTTATCATTTAATAAACACACTTAGTTGGTCGGCACCTGGGCGGGATTTACGCCGATTAACGTAAGGATGAAATACATGATCACAAAATATACTACAAAGCCGATTAAACATACGCCCACGGCGCGCCACGTGCTCTTATAATCGAGCGCCTGCCTCACCGCGATTATCATGGCCACGAGCATCCATATCCCTACCGCGAATGTTATGATGCCGCCCGCTACGGGAATAATCCCGAGTATGCGGAGCACCCCCGGGGAGCTCGAAAAGCCTATTGTCCGGAGCATCTCGCCCATATCGGTTTTCGTCCCGGGCTCCGGCAGCAGCTTCGTGCCTATGATGAAAGTCAGGAACGCCCATATCAGCCATCCGACCAGAGCGCCTATAGTGGTGAATATTAATCCCTCTATACCGAATACCCCTAAAGAGCCTATACCGGCCGCGATGCTCGACAGCACTACGATTGTAGCCGCCTGCCCCATCGACCCCTTGTCGGCCTCTACTTCTTCGTAAAGACTAACGTCGAGCTTGGAAGCCCTGATCATACGATCGATCAAAATGGCCATATTGATTCCTCCTCTGTGAATTTATAAATATGCACATAATAAAACTTTAGCGTGGATTCGTCAAAGAGGGCGGGGAAAGCCCTATGCCCGGTGCCGGGACTTCATCTCATCGCGCAGCAAATCTATCAGGGGCGATAAACCGTCCTCCCGGCATTCCCCCATTAGCGCTATTTGAACGCAGTTTCTCTCGAGGAGGTAGACGCTCCTCCAGTTAATGTAATAGCCCGACCGTTCGAGCTTCATTCCGAGAACCCGGGAGACGAGCCTCTCGGGAAGCGGGATAGTTATAATGGCAGGCGACTCGTACCCCTTTTCGGCAACTATGTCGTACCCTGAGTCGGAGAGCTTTTCCCTGAGCCAGTCCGAGCGCTCGCGAAGTTCCGCGTATCTTTCTTCCGCGGAGAAATTCGAGATCGACGCCTTGAGCGCGCTCAAGAGGTTGGAGGAGAGCGTAAACGGAGTGCCCGCAGATTCCGCGTATAAGCCGAGGTCGAGGTAGCGGGGCAGCTTGTCCGGCCGGGACGCGATATCGTGGTTGTAGAAAACGAACGAGAGCCCCGGATAAGACCTGAGCCCCTTCCCGCTCACCCCTGTCGCCATGTAAACGCGTGAGAGGTCGAGGGGCACGGTGCCGAGGGAGCTTATGCAGTCGAGGCAGAGGTCAATGCCCCGGTCAGCGCATATCTCTCCGAGCATGCCCGCGTCGTTCAACACCCCTGTCGAGGTCTCTGAATGTACCGCCCACAGCCATGACGCTCGGGGATTCGCATCGAGCGCATTTTCGGTCTCTTCACGGCTGAAGCGCCCTCCCCATTCCTTCTCTATCGCGTCGAACGAGAGTCCCCACCTGCGCGCGTGGTCCATTAGGCGCTCCCCGAACTCCCCGTTCGAGAGAATGAGGCCCTTCGCTTCCGCGAGGGTGAGCTGAGCGGCAACCGCGTCGTTCGCGAGCGTACCCGACCCCATCAGTACCGCAGTGTGTTTCGCCCCCGTAATGGATGAGAGGATCCGCTTCACGCGGCCTAGGTCCCCGGTAAACTCCTCCGTCCTGTGGGACACGGGGGTGCC
>JAHKKQ010000228.1 GCA_020027805.1 Candidatus Dadabacteria bacterium | reverse complement strand
CGATGATGAGGATGACCCGCTCGGCCCGGGCGTGTTCGGCATCGGCGATGCGGACGTTACAGACCCGATCCCCGAATTTTGTAATCCGGATGCGGGTCCGGCGACCGCTTGCGAGGGCGAAAGCGGGGCGGTTGATTGTACGGACGTGAGCGACGCCGACTGCATCGTGTGCGTGAAGGGGTGCATAAGGGACAGGATCGTGGACTTCTTTATAGGGAACACGGAGATACCGACCGTGCCCGATCCGATGGGCCAGCCCGAGCTGGCCGATCAAACCGAGACTTCTATGGGGTTTGATTGCCCTGACCCCGAAGACGTCGACGAGGACGGCGATGTCGGAAGCTTCGACAGGTGCTCGGTGCGGCTGGGAGATATATTTAATTCGAGCCCCGTCATAGTCGGCTCCCCATCGCCTCTATTTTTCGACGCCGGGTTCCAGGACTTCGCGTCGGCGTTCAGGGGGAGATCAGCCGTAGTTTATGTTGGCGCCAACGACGGTTTCCTCCACGCGTTTCACGCGGGGGAGTTCGTAGATACGTTCGATGATAGCCTCCCGGCTGGAGGAGAAAAAAATCCTTTTACTCTGGAGGATGAATTATTCCCATTTTATGATGAGGGCACCGGGCTTGAGCTGTTCGGGGTCGCGATGCCGACTTATTTGCCCGATTCTCTTGCCACCCCGCCAGCCGAAGCGGACTCTCCCGCGGAGATAGTGTTCGGTACCCCGCCACCCCCCGATTACAGGACGGGTGACTTTAAGACCTTTTTACTCGACAATTCCTCGCAGAGGTCCTTTTCCGATGGCTCGCCTGTAATAGGGGATGTGTTCATCGACGGCTTCCCGAACGGTATAAGTCCGCCTTCGGGGACGCCGGAGGAAACATGCCCTAGCCTGGTAAACACTGCGGACGGGGTAGTAGACCTTTGCGGGCGCGAGTGGCATACGGTGCTGCTCACAGGATCGCGGAACGGGGGAGGGGCTTACATGGCGCTCGACATAACGAACCCCGCCTGCGGTGACAGCGACGGTCACGGGACCGACGGCGCCGATTGCACCACGAACGATCTCGGCCAATTTGTAACCGGCACCGACGCGGTCGAATACCCTGAGCATCTCTGGACACTCTTCGATCCCGATTTCGGGAACACATGGTCTACTCCGACCATTGGAAGAGTGAGGCTTTCATTCACGGAAGATGATGTTGTTAAGACCGCCGACAGGTGGGTCATGTTCGTCGGCGGAGGAGCCGACCCGCTCGACATCGACCCGACTGACGGGGTTACTTTCGGTAACGCATTCGTTGTAGCGGATATAGCTACTGGGAAGGAAATATATAAATTCCACCCTGACAATCCGATACCCGGCGAATCATCGGCGCCTGAAAACATAAACCAGATGGTGTGCGATGTGGCGAGCAGGGTAGGGGCCTTCGATCTCAACGCTGACGGGTACATAGACATAGTATATTTCGGGGATACCTGCGGAAGGCTGTGGAGGTTCGATGTTTCAACGCCTATTGAAATCGACGGGAGCATCTCTGAGACCGGTCCCGACGGAGACCTGGAAATCGTGGCCGAAAACTGGACAGGGGGCATCGCATTCTGCGCGAATACCGCCGCGGAATGTTTTGATGATGGGGATAACCCGACTGTGCCACTAGAGAATCTGGAGCCGATTTTTTTCGCTCCGACCGTCGCTTTGGATGACTTGGGAAGGAGGCATGTAATATTTGTAACCGGAGATAGAAGAGATCCGAGCAGCCTGGAAAAATCGGGGAAACTTTATAATTTCATAGACGATTTCATTCCCGCTTTCCTTGCCGGCGGGGATGCGGCCGGAGGCGCGACTATCAAGACCGCGACCACGCTGATTTCAGCGCAGCAGGTTATCGAGCTCGAGGAGCAGGCCGGGTTGGAGGGTCAATTTACGTCGTCGCCGGTGGTCGCAGATTTCAGCCCTGAGCAGGGGGAGTTCATGGTAATTTTCCCCAGAAATGTCATAGAGGGGGCAGGCGATGAGGAAGACGGAGAAAAGGGGTTCGGCTCTCCCGTCGTTATTAACAGGGTTCTTGTATTTGCAACCTATACTCCGGATCCCGGTAACGGAGATCCATGTACCTCGGGATCGGGAGAAGGGAGCATTTTTGCTATTGATTTCATTACGGGCGGAGCGGCATTAATTAGGATACCGGGGGCGCAGAATAGCGGTATTTTAAAGGGGTCGGAATCCCAGAAGGCCCTTGTCGGCGGTGTTACAGTTGCGCAGGGAATGCCGACACAGGCACAGCTGACGTTCGGCTCACGCGGCTCCGTATTAATGTCGGTGGCATTTACCGGCGGGCCAAGCGCGGGCGGATCGCAATTCCTTATATGGGAGCTTCCTCCGTTCCCGACAAGAACACAAACACTCTTCTGGGAGGAGATACTATAGGCGCGGGGTTATGGACAAGCTCAAAGAAAAAGCCGGATTTAGTATTATAGAAGTTTTAGTCGTTGTCTCCGTCGTGGCGATAGTAATCGCGATAGGGGCATCCTCTTTTTCGAGCAAATTTGCCGTACGCAGGTCAGTCGACGATCTATCGAACAACATCGGCTCAACGCTCCAGCTTATTAAGCTCCAATCGGCGAGGAACGGTGCTGAGTATAGAATAGTACTCGCCGGTTGCGATAGTATTAATGATGATGACCCCGATTGTTCACAACACAGACAAAGAGGATCGATCCGGATTTGATTCTGGCGGCAAGCCCGAACGTCGCGGATGAACCTTTGAGGATATCGTTTTTGCCTACAGGCATGAGAAGTGATTTCAGGACTGACGGCTTAACCGAATCGTTTACACTAATTCCCGAAGAAGGGAGGAAGGTTGACAGGTGCGGACAGGTCGAAGTGACGCCGGCGGGAAGTATCAGGATTATCGAGGGCAGATGGGATGAGACGAATTGTGTTCCCGTGCTGGATTCGAACCCGACTCCGATTCCGAGCCCAAGTTCATGATCCTTTTATATGTTAATATTCGTGATGAGGAGTTTAGGGCATGAAAAGTATTTTTCTTGCTTTAGTGATAGGCGTGTTCTTCGTAGTCCCGTCAATGGGGTTCGTTCATGCAGGCTCAGGAGATGACCCTGTCACAATCGGCCTGCCGTCGCCGCCGCTCGACGAAGAAACTAGTGAAGACGACGAAAACGATGCGGAAGAGTCCGAAGAGGGCGGTCAGGAGGAAGAATCGGGAAGCCAGAGTGATGAGGGCGGGGATGAAGGAGACGGGCAGCCGAGCGGGAATTGAGGTGTACCCGTTCCAGAAGTGAAAAGGCCGGGCAAAGTAATCTCCTGACAGCTTCCCGTACCGAATGCCCGACGCATTCCACCATCCCCGCAGGTCCGCTTTTTGATCACGTCATCTGCTCCGCCGGGTTCGGCTCATTTCCTGACGATGTAGTAGTAATTGATCGGGTCGTGGGGGAGCTCCTTTACTTCGATTTCTCCAAACCCTGCTTCCTTGAGCATTTCGCAAGCCAGCTCCCTACCCCACATAGCGCCTAGTCCTATTCCGCCCTGAGCGAGCGAGACCGTCATGCAATGCGTGCACGATACGGTATAAAGGAAAGGGGCGAGGGGATTGTCCATATTCTTCTCGACATGGCTCGACCCCTTGATATCCTGCATGAAATAGACCCCGTCGAGTCTCAATGCCCCGTGTATATTGGACAACACGCGTCCGGGGTCCGCCTGATCGTGCACGGCGTCGAACGTGGTGATAAGGTCGAATCTCTCCCTGTCCTGGAATCCGGAAGCGTCCCGGGTCTCGAATGTGATATTGGTCAGGCCGTATTCGTTCGCGCGAGACCGTCCCCGCTCGATCGCCTGCGGCAGAAGGTCATAGCCCGTGAATCTGCTGTTCGGATAAACCCTCGCCAATTCGAGAAGCGCGAAACCGCTTCCGCACCCGACGTCCAGCACCTCGATGCCGGAGTCGAGCCTGTCCTTGATGCCCGGGACGAGCGGGAGCAGGTGGTCGAGGAGTGGGACGACGACCGTCTGGTTGCTTTCTTCGGACATCACTTCGTTAAAACGTTTGAATTCTTCATAAGGGACGCCGCCTCCCTTTTTGAAGCACTCGACAATTTTGTCTTCGACCGAGCCCGCTATGGAGAGCCACTGGGTCGATACCGCGAAATTATTCGGCGTGGCCCTTCTTGTGAGCCAGGCTGCGTGCTCGACAGGCAGGTGATAGGTCCCGTTTTGCGGATCGTAGTCGACAATGCCGCCCGTTACCATCGCTCCAAGCCATTCGAGAACATAACGCTCGTTAAGCCCGGCCTTTTTGGCGATTTCGGTGCTTGTCGCAGGCGGCAGCTCGCCCATCGCATCGAATAAACCGGTCCTGTGCCCAATGGAAATCATTATGGTAAGCGCGCCGCTATTCAGAACGGAGAACATTTTTTCGGCGAACTGATCCGATCTTGCCTGGTTGATACTTGTGTTGCATGCACTGCACATTGTAAATCTCCTCCTCAAATTGTTTTATTTAGACAGACTAGTCTGTCTTCATCTTCTCAAAATTTTTTCTATACGAGTTTTTCTACGGCCTCGACGGCGCGCTCCAGGGGCCACGTATCGTTGTAGTTCTTGCTGGCTGTTATAGACCCCTCCAGGACGAGATAGTACGTATCCACGACCTCTTCCACATTGATATTCTTATATTTGGGGGTTGAGTTTTTTAAGTCCCGGACGACGTCTTTCAATATCGAACGGAATCTGTCTTCGTGCAGCTTGACCTCTTTTCGTATGGGGTGGCCGGGTTCGGTTATTTCTACCGCGATATTGCCGAATGCGCATCCGCGGAACTCCGTCTCCACTATATATTCTTTAACGCCTTTGATAATTGCCATGTATCTCTCATAGGGGTCGTTCAAGGCATTGAGCATGTTTTTTATTGCGTCGGTATCCAAACGGTCGAGTTCCCTCAGATATGCTATACACAACTCCTCTTTAGACTTGAAGTTGCTGTAGAACGTGGCTTTGGCAACCCCGGACTCCTCGATTATCTGATTGATGCCGGTTTGATGATACCCCTGCCGATAGAAGAGATCGGTCGCGGTTTTAATTATTTTCTCCCTGCTCGAAAACGCCCTTACTTTCTGCATGGGTTTTATATTATACCAGACAGACTGGTCTGTCAAGCATGGTTTTAAAATCCGGGTTAAAACCTTATAGTCGGCACGTGATAGGCCCCAAGGGGGATGCATTCAAATAATCAAGGTGTGTAAATCGTCGAGCCGCGCGCCCTGGATGGGCCGGAGTCCGCTAGGATTATGCGGGTGTTCTATGTAGAATAGAAACGCG
>JAHKKQ010000081.1 GCA_020027805.1 Candidatus Dadabacteria bacterium | reverse complement strand
CCGCCTCCGCCTGATCCGCATATGAAAATGAATTGAGACAAAAAATTAAGAAAACCACCGTCAACAAAACCTTCGTCACGGGTGAAATGATATTATTTATCGACATCTAAATCCCTCCTTTTGCAATCAGTATTATGAAAGTTAAATGCCAATCGTAATTGCCTGTAATTATTGGCATTAAGAAACCCGTCCGTGTCGAGTGTCTGAGAATAGTACAAAAAATGAGTGTGCGCTCACTAAAGGGGCAAACGAAAGCCGGCCTTCCGCAAAAACCAAGAACAACAACCGTTACTGCCAATCAAGAACTAATCTTGATTGACAATGGTTGATGTGGTGTTAATTTTCTTGCCAGCCCCAGTAAATGAAGACCGACATAATCTTTTTAACCGGAGACTACCCAGGCATCAGCGGGGATAACGATCCTAATGGGATATATTTTTACGATGTCGCCCGATACCTGTGCGAAGAAGCCGGAAAGCGCATACAGGTAGCGGCCTTCCGCATCGGCGGGAAGGAGTGCTTCGAGGAAAAAAACGGATTATCGGTAAGGCGCTTCGATCTGCCCCGTGACGGCGGCAGTCCTGACGGGCCGTTCGCAAGCGACGTCGAGCTCATGTACTCGCACCGCATGTACGATAAGGCTGTCTCCGCCCTGGCCTCACACGCCGTGCGGATAGCGGAATCCTGCGGGAAGAATACACCCGTCTGGTGCCACGGCATCGAGACGAGCGGGGCCGCGATTGAGCTCAGGAGAAGAGGCTTTCCCGTCGTCTCCGTGGCTCATTACCTTATCGCTCAGGAACTGATGTACAGGCTCGAGGCCGCCGACGACCCTCAGAGAGCCGGGTATTTCGCCCGTACGATTTCGTACCGCGCCGGCGCGCTTATTCCACGGAGGCACAGGCCGGGATTGTTGAGGTTTCTATCTCATGCAGCGCCCGTAATCTCTCGACTCCCCCTGCCGGACATGCTGGAGCTACTCAGGAAGCTCGTGAGCGAGGCCCAATTGATCAAGGCCTCGCACCTCGTTACGTCCGTAAGCCCCGGGTTCGCGGAATCCATAGCCCGTTTCCACCCGGCATCGCGGAATAAACTGAGGGTCTCCGTCGCGGGAGCTCAGGCGCCATCCGAGGGGTCGCATTGGCCGTTCCCGGTCCGGGACGACAGGCTTCGTCTTCTGATGGTCGGCAGGCCCGTTCCGAACAAGGGATGGTACTACGTCGCCGAGGCGCTCAAAAACATTGAATCGAGCAGGCCCGCCGAGGCAGGCAGACTGGAAATTACACTGATCGGTAATGTCGACACTTTGGGCGGCGCTTATGGACGCCGAATAAACGAGACCTTCAAAAGTCTCAAGTCGGTATCGTATTTCAGCATGGAGTGGCTCCCTAACAAGAGGGTGCTGGAAATCATGTCCGCGGCGGACGCGTTTATCATGCCCTCGGTATTCGAGGCATTTGGACTCGTGACTCTAGAAGCAATGGCAAACGGCTGCATGGTCCTGGCGTCGGACGCGGACGGTCCCCGCAGCATCGTGAAAGCTCCGTGGGGAATGATCATGGATTTTCAGGACCCGGAGAATAGAGCCCGTGAAATAGAGCGGGGTATCCTGAAATTGCTTTCCTTATCGAGAGACGAGATACACACTTTCAGCGAGCAAGCCCGCGCGGCCTCACTCCAATACACCTGGAAGAAATGCGCGGAGGCCCACGCGGCGGTACTCGAAGAGGCCCGCCTGCTTGTTTCGGGAGTCGGCTGACATGCCGGCGACCGCCGATGTATAATTCCTGCAGCTTCCATAGTTGATCCATATGATCCCGGCCAAGGAAAAGATTACCGACATTCTGCTTGTCACCGTTAATTTCCCCACCATGGATACGAACATGGACGGGATGGGGATCTATTCCGTTAACTCCACGAAATACCTGATGGAGGAAACCGGGTGGAAGATACGAGCGGTCGCTTTCAGGTTCTCAGGTCAGGAACCTTACGAGGAGAGAAACGGCTTAAGCATAGAGCGTATCGATCCGCCCGCCGGCATACTCCATTACGACGAGTTATATTATCCGCAGAATTTCAGAATCGCCGCTTCGCATCTCGCCGCGGCCGCCTTGCGGGCCGCATCCGGGATGAATGGGAAGACCAGGGCGTGGTGCCACGGTTATGAGACGGGGATGGCCTCTAAAGCGCTGGACGGGGCCGGTTTTCACGTCGCGGGGGTCGTTCATTACCTGATCGCTCAGGACTTGTTCCATCGTTTCGAAAATGCGGATGACCCGTTGAGAAAGGGCTGCAACGATGACACGTTATCCACCGCGGTCGGCGGAATCTGCCCCGCGGGACTACGCCCCGCGCTCATAAGATTATTGTCTATGGGCGCCCCGGCACTCTGCAGGCTGCCGATACCTCACAGGCTTGAACTCATGTACAAGCTCGAACAGGAGTCTCTGCAGATGAAGTCCTCGCGGCGGATCGTGGCGGTGAGTCCGGGGTTCGGAGACACTGTATTGAGATACTATCCCGGCGTGAGGGATAAAATAAGCGAATGCGTCGCGGGCTCGCCTCCTCCCTCATCCGGCTCTGACTGGCCCTTTCCCCTGCGAAACGACCGTCTTCGGCTGGTCATGGTGGGAAGGCCCGCGCCTCAAAAGGGGTGGGATTACGTCGCCGAGGCGCTCGGGAGACTGGAGTCCGGCAGGCCGGACGAGGCGGCAAGGGTGGAGCTGGCCGCTATCGGGGGTATCGGAGACTGGGGCGGAGGTTTTAGCAGCCGGACATTTCAGAGATTCCTCGAGCTTGAGAAGATATCTCTGGCGAAGCTCGGAGAGATCCCCAACGAGGAAGTCAGACGCGTAATGTCCTCGGCCGACGCGCTGCTCCTGCCTTCGACCTTCGAGCCGTTCGGGCTGGTTATGCTCGAAGCGATGGCCTCCGGGTGCATGGTCCTTTCGTCCGACTGCGACGGGCCGCGCGGCGTCGTGAAATCCCCATGGGGGATACTCATGCCCTTTCAGAACCCGAGGGAGAGGGTTGCCGCGCTCGAGGCCGGGATTAACAAGTTGCTTTCCTTAACCAGGGCGGAACTGGATGAGCGGGGCATGGCGGCCCGCGAAGCCGCCGCCGGTTACGACTGGAAGGAATGCGCCCGGGTCCATGCGGAGGCGCTCAGGGGCGGCAGGGCTTGACCCGCAACCCGGTCCCCGGCGATCATAATCCATGAATAGTGTATTATTAGTGCGATATTGAGCACCCCGAGCTTTACCAGAAAAGAATTCATTTCGAAGCTATTAAGGCCCCACTGGCTTATCATAGCCTTCCTTATAGCCTCGTCTTTCCTTGCCTCCGCATTCGAGGGTTTTTCCATCGGAATGCTCGTTCCGTTCCTGAGCTCGATACAGGGTATCCAGGACGACGCCCTCTTGCCGAAGTCTTTGCGTATAATCATGGACCAGTTCGATAAGTACTCGACGGAGAACAAGGTTTTGGTGTCGGTCGGCCTGGCCCTGGCCGGCGTATTGCTGAAGAATATATTTACGGCCTCCTCGATCAGAATGGGGTACTGGCTTTCCTCGAAACTCGTAGCCGAGCTGAGATCGGCCGCCACCGATACCCTGCTCGGTGTGGGCCTGGGATTCTACGATGAATCCAGGACCGGCCATCTTACGGAACAGGTCCTGGGCCATACCGGCAAAATCAGCCTTTTGTTCGATACCTGCGTATATTTCATCGTTAACTGTATTAATTTTCTTGTCCTCTTCGCGGTGCTCTGCCTATTGTCATGGCAGCTTACCTTGATCTCGATAGTCCTTACGGGCTTCATCGCTCTTATCCTTACCAGGTACATAAATTCCTTGTCCGGACTGAGCGAAACGGTCGCCAGGGACTCGAGGGAACTGTCGGGCGAGCTTCTCGAGACGATATCCGGTATCCGGCTGATAAAATCTTTTGTGAAGGAAAAGCTGTTCGGTTCTATTATCAAGGAAAAGATCGAGAGAGTGAGTCAGGACGAATACAAGCTGAATTATAAAAACAACCTGATTCACATCTACACGGAAATGCTGGGCATAATAGCCATTACGGCAATATTCCTCTTCGGATTGGCGAAGTACAATATCAACAACAAAATATTAATCACTCAATTGATCCCCTTTATATATATAATCAACAGGCTCCTTTATATTCTCAAGGTATTAAACCAGACGAAAGGGAACATCGTCAGCAGCCTGCCGTATATCGATCTGGTCCATAACCTCATCCGTAAAGACAACAAACCCGTGATAATCGACGGTCAAACCCAATTCGGCGGCTTGAGACAAGGCATCGATTTTAACTCGGTGACTTTCGCATACACAGCCGATTCCAATGCGGCCCTCAAAGGAGTCAAATTTCATGTTGCTAAAGGGACGACTACGGCTCTGGTGGGCGAGTCGGGGTCGGGGAAATCGACAATCATAAATCTCCTCCTGAGATTGTATGAGCCGCAGGACGGAGAAATCCTTATAGACGGGATTCCGCTTGAAAATTTCAGTATAGATTCATACAGGGAAAGAATAGGGATCGTGAGTCAGGACACGTTTATCTTCAACGACACCGTAAAGAGCAACATCGCCTTCGGCGCTCTCGACAGCCCGGCCGGGGAGGAAGTCATGGAAGCCGCGAGAAAAGCCGGGGCGCATGAATTCATACAAGGCCTGCCCTCCGGGTACGACACACTGCTCGGGGACAGGGGAATGAATCTGTCCGGGGGGGAGAGGCAGAGGATATCCATAGCGAGGGCGATATTGAGAAACCCGGAGATACTCATACTCGACGAAGCCACGAGCTCGCTCGATACCAGGACCGAGCAACTGATACACAGGGCGATATCCGAGCTCAGCCTGAACAAGACGGTCTTCATAATCGCCCATAGGCTTTCGACCGTGAAGTCGGCCGACCAGATCGTCGTATTAAAAAACGGCCGGATCGCCGAGATCGGGAGCGAAACCGAGCTCATCGAGAGAAAGGGCGAATACTACAACCTCGCGAAAGATCAGAATTGACATATCGGGCCGCGGGCGCATTGGTTCAGCCGAATATCCTTTTAGCCTTCTTGATCGCCTCGACGGCGAGGTCTATCTCTTCTTTGGTGTTGTAGAGGTAGAAGCTCATGCGGACTGCGTAGTCCATGCCGAGATCGGCCATGAGCGGCTGGGCGCAGTGGTGGCCGGAGCGGACGGCTATCCCCTCTTCGTCGAGCACCCCCGCGACGTCGTGCGGGTGTACGCCTTCGACATTGAAGGATATCACCCCTACCCTCTCCCCGCCCCCGTGACCGTATATCTTTATCCACTCGTGCTCGGAGAGCCTTCCGAGCGCGTGCCCGAGCAGCTCGTCCTCGTATGCCGCCACATTTTCGGGACCGAGCGCGGTAATGTAATCGACTGCGGCGCCCAACGCTATCGCCCCGCCGATGTCAGGCGTGCCCGCCTCGAACTTCCACGGAAGCTCGTTCCAGGTGGAGCGCTCCATAGTGACCTTTTCTATCATGTCCCCGCCGTAGAGGAAGGGGTCCATGCTTTCGAGGAGCTCCGGCTTCCCGTAAAGGAACCCCGTGCCTGTGGGGCCCATCATCTTGTGCCCCGACGCGGCGAGAAAATCACAGCCTATGTCTATAACGTCAACGGGCAGGTGGGGTACGGACTGCGCCGCGTCCACGAGGACGAGCGCGCCCGCTTTGTGCGCCGCGTCCGCTATAAGCTTCACCGGGTTTATGGTGCCGAGCACGTTAGAGGCGTGCACGACGCTCACGAGCCTGGTCCTCTCCGTGATGAGCCCCCGGAGGCCGTCAAGGTCGAGCTCGCCGCCCCTGCCGACGCGAACGTAATTTAGCCTTATCCCTATCCTGTCCCGGAGCATCTGCCACGGGACGATGTTCGAGTGGTGCTCCATGAGGGTAATAAGCACCTCGTCGTTTTTTTTCAAATTCCTCAACCCCCACGCGTATGCGACGAGGTTTATGGACTCCGTGGCGTTCCTCGTAAATACGATGCTCCGCCAGTCGGGTGCGCCTATCAGGCGGGCCGCCTTCTCGTGCGCTTCTTCGTACATGAGCGTGGATTCGTAGCTGAGCGTGTGCACGCCCCTGTGTATGTTCGCGTTATGGGTCTCGTAATAATTCTTCAAAGCGTCAATGACCGCGTTCGGTTTCTGTGTAGTGGCCGCGTTGTCGAGATAAACCAGCGGCTTTCCGTGGACCCTCCGCCTGAGGATAGGGAAATCCTCTCTCAGCTTGAGGGGGTCGAAAACAGTCTTATTTTGAGCGGCTCTTTCCATGTGGTTTCACAAAATTATGCCGGGCCGGGGGTAAACAAGCTCAGGACGCAGTCTTGGCGAGGAGCGCTTTTTTCAAGACCTTCACGCCGAGGAGCGCGCATTTGAACCTCACGGGCGAAATGGGCTTGCCGAGCGCCGAGAGCATATCCTCGTCTTTCATAGACAGGATGTCACGGACCGATTTCCCCTTCACGCTGTCCGTGAGTATGGAAACCGATGCCTGGCTTATCGCGCACCCGGTCCCCGAGTACTTCACGTCCTCGATTACCCCGTCATTGAGCTTCACGTCTATCCTCACCACGTCCCCGCACGACGGTATTCCTTCCTCGTACGTGGCGTCAGCGCCCTCTATCTTTCCGTAGTTTCTTGGATTTTTATAGTGGTCGAGAATGTATTCGTACTGGTCTGGTTCCATGTTCGGGGCTGTCCCTGTTGAGCTGCCGGCTTTTTTTGTATTATACCAGAGAATAATCCGTTCACGTACGGCGGAGCCCCCTCCGGGGGACGTACGGGAACTATCGACCCCCGCGGCATCGTCTCCGTCAGGAGTGTACGGTGCTTATCCTGGTGTCGAGCTTGCGTAGAGCCTTCTCGACCTCGCCGAAGTTGCAGTTGACCACCCAGAAATAGTAGTGCTTCCGGTTTTCAGGCGCCGCGCTGAAAGAAAGAACCTTCTCCGAACTGTTCTGTATGACGTGGAGAACGTCGAATAGGCCGATACCGTCAGGCATCTGGACTTCGAGCCTCTGCGGTTTTTCGTAGAACCCGAGCATCCTGAGTAGCGCGTCGAGGAGGTCGATGACGGTCAGTATGCCGACCAGCTCCCCTTTGTTCGTGACCACCGGGAGCGCGTTGAACTTGCCGTTCCTTATGATCTCGGCCGCGCCCTCGAGGGAAGCGTAATCGACTATCGTGACGGGATCCCTGGCCATGATATCGCCGACCTTGACGCCGCTGCCCTTGGAAGCCCTTATGTCCCTGTCGGTCACAATGCCCACCAGCATACCGTCCTCGACTACGGGGCACTGCCTGAAATTGAGGCTTCTCATAAGCTCGAGGGTCTCGTCGGCCATCTTGCCGGGAGTAACCGTTACAGGGTTTGGTGTCATGAAATCCTTTACGAGCATCGCTCACCTCCGCATTAGATATATCGGACAGTTCCGGCGTACGGAATAACCTGTATTATCATACAGAAATATTTTGAAAGTGCGAATGTAATTAACGCGGATCTCACACTCCGCGCGTATCCTTGACAACAGCGCGCCCCTTCGGTTTTCTTTAATCATCGCCATGCCCAGCAGAGGAACCGTATATCTAATAGGCGCCGGACCCGGTGACCCAGGACTCATGACCTTGAGGGGCATGGAAATCCTCGGGAAATCCGACGTCATCGTTTACGACTACCTCGTCAATCCGAGGCTCCTCTCGCACGCCCGCGCGGGTGCGGAGATAATATACGTCGGCAAGAAGGCGGGCGTAAAGGAGATGTCCCAGGCGGAGATAAACAGGCTCCTGACCGGCAGGGCGGTGAAAGGGAAGATCGTTGCGCGGCTCAAGGGCGGCGACCCTTTCATATTCGGGAGGGGCGGCGAGGAAGCTGAAGCGCTCTCGAAAAAGGGGATACCGTTCGAGATAGTACCGGGCGTAACGTCCGCGTCGGCGGTGCCCGCCTATGCCGGGATACCGCTCACGCACAGGGACATCACGTCTTCGTTCACCGTGGTCACGGGGCACGAAGACCCGTCAAAAGAGGAATCGAATATACCGTGGGACGTGCTTTCGAATATAGGCACGGTGGTCTTCCTCATGGGCGTGAGGAACATCGGAAAAAATATGCGGATGCTCATGAAGCACGGCAGGTCCCCGGACACGCCCGCGGCGGTCATCGCGTGGGGCACGTACCCTTCGCAGGCGACAGTTACAGGGACCGTCGGCACGATAGCCGGAATCGTGAAGAAGAGAAAGGACATCACCTCTCCCGCTGTCGTCGTGACGGGAGAAGTGATAAACCTGAGAGAGGTAATTAACTGGTACGAGCGGAAGCCGCTCTTCGGAAAAAGGATACTCGTGACGAGGGCGAGGGAGCAGGCGGAATCCTTCGCCGGGCTCCTCGGGGAAATGGGGGCGGAAGTGATAGAGTTCCCCGTCATAGAAATATTCCCCCCGGGGAGCTATGAGGCTCTGGATAATGCGGCCGCTCGTGTCAGGGAATACGACTGGATAGTGTTCACGAGCGTGAACGGCGTGACGAAATTTTTCGAGAGGCTCCTTGACTCAGGAAAGGACGTGAGGGAGCTCTACGGCATCAGAATCGCAGCCATAGGCGAAGTCACCGCGAAAGAGATCGAAAAGAAGGGCATACGAGTCGAGCTCATACCCGGCGAGTACAGGGCTGAAGGCCTCATCGAAAAATTCGAGAGAGAAAATATAAAAGTTCAGGCAAGCGCGCGGAAAACCCGCGCTCGCATGCATAGGGCCCATTACAGAGAAGACCCTCCGTGACGCCGGGTACAAGGCTCAAATAACGTCGGGGGAATATACTGTCGAAAAGCTCGCGCGGGAGATCGCCGGGTACTTCGGAAAAAGTAAAGCGAAGAAGAAGTAACAGACCGCGGGCAGATGAACGGCTCGCGTACATACATCCCTCACCAGGACGGACGATGCCGAGATTTCCGGTCGATGAAAAAAATATAGGCGGCGCAAAAGCGACTCTCGCCGGGACCGACTACAGACACATAGTAAAAGTGCTCCGCATGAAGCAAGGAGATTCGATCACGCTCTTTGACGGCCGCGCCGTCGAGTACGAGGGGAGGATATCGCACGTCGGGAGCAGGGAGGTTCTGGTCGATATCGTTTCCTCGAGGAATGTCGAGACCGATTCCCCGCTCCGCATAACGCTTCTTCAGGGGCTCCCCAAAGGGGAAAAGATGGATTTCATCGTGGAGAAGGCCACGGAGATAGGCGTACATACTATAGTGCCCGTGGTGACGGAGAGATCCCAGGTCAGGACCGCGGATAAAAGGAATAGATGGGAGAGGATAGCGCTCGAAGCTTCCAAACAGTGCGGCAGGACCATACCGCCAGTCATAGAAAATACTTTAAATTACAATGAAGCAATAAAATACAATCAACAGTGCGAGTTAGCCATAATACTGCATGTTGTTAGTCAAGTATCCTTGAAAAACTTTCTAAATAACCCTTTACAACATCCCAAGAATATTATAGTATTG
>JAHKKQ010000227.1 GCA_020027805.1 Candidatus Dadabacteria bacterium | reverse complement strand
CGGTCCTGAATAAAGGCAGCAGCGATTCCCCCCCCTCTTCCATCACTCCCCTATTGTTATTTCACATGAATCTTTCTATTCTATTGTCAGAGGAGTTTCGTAGATGAGCAAGCTGGCGATCGTGCAAAAACCACCCGCGTTCCTGAACAAGAAGGAAACTATCGGGAGCACCGTCGGTTTCATCGGCGAGGCCGCCTCCGAAGGCGCCTCACTCGTGCTCTTCCCGGAAGCGTACATACCCGGCTACCCGGCGTGGATATGGCGTCTCAAGCCCGGAAAAGACTGGAAGCTGTCAGACGAGCTCTACTCACGCCTCCTGGAAAATTCCGTAAGCCTCGAGGGCGAAGACCTCGCTCCCATCTCCGAAGCCGCACGAAAACATAAAGTAACCGTCGTGTGCGGCATAAACGAAAGGGATACGAGCCTTAGCCGTGCAACCCTTTACAACACCACGGTCGTGTTAGGCCCGGACGGCGCACTCCTCAACCGTCACCGGAAGCTCATGCCATCGGTTGCAGAACGCATGGTCTGGGGGTTCGGCGACGCCTGCGGCCTGAAAGCCGTCGACACGCCCGCGGGGAGAATCGGAGCGCTCATCTGCTGGGAGAACTACATGCCGCTCGCGAGGTACGCGCTATATTCTCAGGGAGTGGAGATCCACATCGCGCCCACGTACGATTACGGAGACGGGTGGATCGGGACGCTCCAGCACATCGCGCGGGAAGGCCGCTGCTGGGTGGCGGGATGCGGCACGGTGCTGAGGGGTAAGGACATACCCGGCGATTTCCCGGAGAAGTCCGCACTGTACCCGGACCCCGATGAATGGATAAACCCGGGTGATTCCGTAGTCGTCGCGCCCGGCGGCGATATAGTAGCGGGCCCGATGCGGAAAGAAGAAGGTATACTCTTCTGCGAAGCCGACTGCAGGAGGGTCGGAAGCGCGAAGCGGGCGTTAGACGTCGCGGGCCATTATTCGCGCCCCGACATCTTCACGCTCCACATAAACACGAAACGACAGTCCCCAGTGGACTTCGAATAACACCGGTAACAAAAACAAATCAGGAGACACAATATGAGCGAGAATAAAACTTACACAGGAAGTTGTTTTTGCGGGGCGGTTCAGATAGCCGCAACCGGCGAGCCCGTACTCATGGGCTACTGCCACTGCGATTCGTGCCGTCATTGGTCGGCGGGCCCCGTCAACACCTTTACGCTCTGGAACCCCGATGCGGTGAAGGTCACCAAGGGCGAAGCCAACGTCGGCACGTTCAACAAAACGCCCCAGAGCTTCCGCAAGTGGTGCAAGACGTGCGGGGGGCACGTATTGACCGAGCATCCGACGTTCGGCCTCACCGACGTGTACGCGGCCATAATCCCAGGCCTCCCGTTCAAGCCCGCGGTCCACGTGAACTATCAGGAGACCGTGCTTCACATGAAGGACGGCCTGCCCAAGTTCAAAGACTTCCCGAAGGAAGCGGGCGGCTCCGGCGAGACGATGCCCGAGTAGCGCAGAACCTGCGCTCGTACTCGATCCTTCAGAATCCGCTTTGTTTCCCTCCCCCATTATCAAGGGGGAACTGCTTCGAGCGAGCGAGAAGTAGGTCGCTTTCTCAACAGCGGCAACCTAGCCTATAATCTTCCGGCACGACAATGCCCGAGCCAAAATAGTTCGGGTGGGGGGTTTACCTTATCACTCCTATCAATCAGGAAGTCTTTCCTTCCCGACATTACAGAATTTGCGTTAAGAAAATCGCGTGTTTAAGCGTGAAAATCTTTCAGCTGTCCATTCGACAGATTTTAGCTTAAACATGAGATTTTCAGCAAATTACGTAAAGTCTTTTCATAATCCACACTACGTGTGTGATTTTTGCTTCTTTTCATCAAGGAAAAGAAGGATAAAAAATAGCCTTTCACCTTTCTTTGTCTTTTCATAAAACACACTATGTGCGCTCTTCATCAAGGAAAAGAAGAGATCAATTTCGCCTTTTCTTTGTCATTCACGAAGGCCTTAATCGGGAATTCATGAACAAAAAAAGGGCATGCGCCTTCAAGACACATGCCCTTCCGATCCCATTCCCCTGTCACAACCTATGTAGCGTTCGTCTGGTATTCGACTCCCAATTGATCGTTCATTTCGGCCACACCGAAATCCTGTGATGCTACTATTTTAGTAGATAGAGTGTCCGCGTCGAACTCGACATCGATTGTCGGGGTCTGCTTCCTTGCAATAGCGAATGCCCTGCTCGTGTAGATCATATTCCTCGCCGTGGTGGAGACCTGGACGCTCGAGCTGAAGCTTATGTTCACGCCGTAAGCGAGGTCGATCGATCCCGTCTTCGCGGGCCCGTTCATTTCCCCCCTCACCAGCGCCGAATTTATATTCGACACAATGAGCACGTGGTCCCACTGAACCGGATGGAACACGCCCCATATGGGCGTCATCCCCATCATGACCTTATTCTGTCCGTACTGTATCAGGTTCCTTATCGCCAGCAGGTAATTCGCCTCGGAGAAATCCGAAGAGCCTCCCACGCTGTGGGAAAGCCCCGCGTAAAGCCCGGCTATCTGCTCGTCCTCGTACTGAGCGAGCGACTGCCCGAGCTCCACCTGGTACACGTTACCGAGGCTCGTCACCGACCTCACGTCGGCTTTCCTGTCTATCTGTACGGCTGCGTACGATACGTCGGGCGTAATATCGACCGAGGTCTCCGTGTTGGCCGTGTATGAAACCGTTCCCGAAAAAGCCGCGGCGCTTATGGCGCCTATCTTCGGGATATGCAGCACGTCCCCCGGCCCCGCGAACTGAAATTCCATAATCCGCCCGCTGAACCCCCTGTGATTATGGGCGGCGAACTCCACCTCCGCCTCCCATATCTCAGGCAGTATAGCCGCGGCTGTTGTAGTTGTTACATTTGCCATTTAAAAACCCCCTGGTAACGGCTGCATATTCCGCAACCGCTTGAATTTTATTTTGATTCTTCTCAGTCGTTCTGTAGGAGCGGCTCCCGGGCACCTTATCTTTCCACTTTCCTCCCCCTTGAGGGGGGAGGATGAAAGGTGGGGGTGAATAATGCCGTTCGGCAGTGCCGCAACCGGTCAAGGTCGCAATACATTACAACCTACTTCCTCTCCGCAAGGTGCTTTTCGTAAAGCGCCTGAACGACCCCTTCGCTTTTGAGCTCCGCGTACTTCTTCGGATCGCTCCTCGCTATCTCCCTTATCTCGTCGAGCGTGTACTTCCCCGGCCTCGCGCCAAGCGCCCCCGTCCCCGCGCCCTTTGCAGGAGCGGGTCTCACGAGCCCCGGCCTTTCCGAGAGGAACCCCCTCATGAATTTTTCGACCGTCGTCTCTGTACCGGTTTCGGGATCGAGCGCCGGGCGTCCGTCAGTCTCGACGACCCGGAAGCCCCCGTCCGCGACCCTCACATTCCCTTCGGTGAACGTCACGATCATATCCACATTCGCCGGGTCTGCTCCTGCTTTAAGCGCCGCCTGCGTCAGCTCGGCGCGCTTGAGCAGCGTCTCGTACTTCACACGCCATTCCCTCTTCTCGGTTTCGTGCTGCCTCGCAAGCTCGCCGAACCCGCTCTCGCGCTCGGCGATTTCATGCTGAAGCAGCTCTTTCTCCCGGGCCGTTCTTTCCAGAAGCTCATCCCTCTCGCGCCGCCACTCTTTGGAAGCCGCCGCGTCCTCGGCGCTCTCTATCCCGAGCTCCCTGAGCCTGTTCTCGACTTCCTTTTCCACCCTGAGGCGGTCTTTTTCAAGTCTCAATTGAACTATCTTGATTACCTGCGACTCGGTAAAGAGCTTCTCACTCCCGTCCTGATTTTCTTCTGAATCTATTTCCTCCTTTTTACCCCCGGAGTTAGGGTCGGAACCCGCTGCGTCGGATTCAGCACGCCGCAGTCGGTCAGTTTCATAAATCAGCATTCACTACCCCAATTTTCATGTCGTTCTCGAAACCCTTTATCGGGAACCCAGTTTTTTCAACATTGAACATTGTCGGAGCGGCTTCCAGCCGCGACACACATCGTGTGATTCTGCGATTCTCATCAACTCCTCCGCGCAACCAACAACAACCGAAGCCAACCCGTTCACCCTGCTTGCGGCACGTCGCCCGTAGGCTATGAGCCGTAGGGTGATCCGGCGAAGTCTCGACGGAGCCGGAAGCTCGCCTGCCCTGAGCTTATCGAAGGGTCGAAGGGTGATTATTTCCGACATTACAGAATTTGCGTTAAGAAAATCGATGGTATTAGCGTTAAAAATCTTCCACGGAACGAATGCAAGCGAGCAACGAATTCGATAACGATTCTGAACGAGCGAAGAATCGGGCTCCTTCGGCAGATAGCTGACAAATCAATTACTCTCGGCCATTTAAT
>JAHKKQ010000080.1 GCA_020027805.1 Candidatus Dadabacteria bacterium | reverse complement strand
GTTGCAGCTTGTATAAGTATTCGTTGTACTTTCTATCAAAAACGATATTCCCGACACCAGTTAAATCGAATCTGGACTTTAACCTGTCTTCCCAATATCTTGTGGGATCGTATAAGTTCATATGTTCAGGATTACTTTATTTCACTTCTCGTATCATAGCATCCCCTGTTGATTTGTGAAACCCTTCAAATGATCAAAAGGCATGAGGATCAAGGTGAGCTATTCCCCCACGAAGAGCGATACGAATAATTTCAAGGAATCTGTATAAAACGTATAGAACCTTCACGATCTATGTTGTCCGTTGAACGCCATGCTCGTTAAGTATACAAAATTACAACTTGTTTATATGTCTTAAGCATAGTTAAAATTCGTCGAGTTATGTGGCGGGATGTCATCCGGCGGTTTTAGTTTATGGAATGTTAAAATTTCTAGCTCTGTTTTCTCCCAATCAATAATTTGATATTGTTCCCCTTTGGCCATTTCAGTTTCGTAATTATATAATCAAACGCAACTAATAGCGGGGAGATAAGGTTGTTGATCGAGTAGGGTAGCAGATTGAGCCGCCTGTTCATGAGGAAATAGATCGGTATTACATCCAGGACCTTTATACCTTTTAGTTCCAGGATGTTATATCTGTTTAGTCCTCTGAGCTTTGTATTGGGAGCGGCAACGATATCTTCATCTCCAAAATAATCCGAAATCAATAAGTACCCGCCTTCTTTCAGGCACGCGGCCATGTTTCCAAGCGCCCTCTCGAATCTCATGTCGTCAACAATATGGAATATGACGTTCAGGATATTGATTATATCGAACTGGTTCTCGAAATATTCTTTGTTCGCGGCAAAATCCGCCGAGATATCCATCGTGATAAACTTTCCGTCAGGCAAGGATTTCCGGAGTTTTTCGATCGAAGTCGTCGTTATGTCTATACCCGTGACTTGAGCTGAGTTCCTGAGATAAAATCCGGAAAAAACTCCTGTGCCGCAGCCCACATCGAGGACTTTTTTCCCGCCTGACGAAATGCCGTATTTTTTCAGGACATCTCTTAATACGAGCAGCTGCAGTTTGTACATGTATTCGTTGTACCTGTGATTGAACAGAGGGTGTCCCACCGCAACAATATCGAATCCGGATTTAAGCCTGTTTTCCCAATATTTCCCGAGATCGTAGGGGTTTAAGTACTCTGGATTATTTTTATCGCTCATTATTAATCTTGGACACAGCGACATCCGCTATTGATGGGCGAGGCTCTTCAGGTAAACAAAAGGCATGAGGATTATCGCCAGCAGTTCGCCCCCGAAGAAAGAGACGAATAATTTCCAGGAAGCGTATATGTCTTCTTTGCTTTTAACGAAGTAATCCCGCTTGTGGTCGTAGAGATAATATTTCTTTACTGCATAGGAGAAGGGAAGAAGCGAGCGGCTGGGACTTATGCAGAGATCGTAATTGTACTCGAAAATGCTTTTAAGAACCAAAAGTGTCTGCATCGTCGATTGTCTGTACCCTTCAAATACGATAAAACGGTCGATTCCAAGGTCTTTAACAAGCTCATGTCTGTCGGCTTGAATAAGGAGTGAGATATGACAGCTCGGGTTCTGTTCCCTCAGTTTCGCGATCACGTTTTTTATCACGACATAGCTGGCATTCGGCAGGATTAGTACCTTGGAGACAGCGCTTATTTTCAAATCACCGATAGGTATGATCCTTGATTCTGGATCGGGAGTATCGTCCGTTTTTACCGATAAGCCGGATTTATAGAATTTGCCGCGTATAAAATCTAGCGGTCCGTAAATAAGCAGCTTCGAGGTCGTATGCAGACCGCTTAGCAGGGAGTATACGACGCCCTTTCCTGTTCCGCGCAGCATATTCAGAATGTATAGAAACCTTTTTGCGCCGCTCTGATGCTTCGTGATCGTCAGGAGCCCGTTTCTAATATCGTAATATGATATGAGCGGGTTGATGGGTTTATCTTCTAAGCCGTGATACGCTTTTGACTTGGGTGAGGCCATCACCTTATAGCCCGCCTGCTTGGCCCTGAGAGACAGGTCTATATCGTCCCAGTGTATGAAGTACCTCTCGTCCATTACGCCGATTTTGTAGAGAGCTTCATTCCTGACAAGGGACGAACAAGCCGCCACGTAGTCCACCTCCGTAGTGCCGATCTCCTCCATGGCGCTTAGTCTGTTATTTCTGTAATTGGGTTTCCATGTCCCTATTGACCATGACACAAATGCGCCGAGCTCGACTATCATGTCCATATCGGGCTCCATGATAACGGACCCCGTAATGCCCACTTCATTGTCCTCCTCCATTACCTTGACGAGCTCAATAAGTGTTTCTCTCTCGACTACGGCGTCATTATCCAGGAGCCACGTATATTTATAGCCGCCTTTCTCGAGCACGTATCTGAGCCCCGTGTTAAACCCGCCTGTCCCGCCGAGGTTCTCGGAATTCACTATCAGATTTACGTGGGGGAACTGCTCCCTTATCGTCTGGCACGTGTCGTCAGTGGAAGCGTTATCGACAACGATGATATCGTGGTTGTCGTAATTTATACTCCGGAGCGACGTCAGGAGTTCCATGACGTAGCTTATTTTATTCCATGTTACTATAACTATTGCAACTTTCGGATGGTCACTCATCTGATTTCTATTTGCATGTCGTCGATGTGATTTCTATTATAGCCTAAAATCCGCTGTTTACGAATTAATTATCTCGCCGCTCTTTATGAATAATATCCTGTCTGTCAGCTCTTCCATCTTTTTCCTGTTGTGAGAGACGATCAATATGGTTTTATTGTTATTCTTGAGATCTCTGATCTTGTCTATACACTTCACCTGGAACGCTTCGTCCCCGACGGCCAGGATTTCGTCTATCAATATTATTTCAGCACTGCTGTGAACGGCGATCGAAAAACCGAGCCTCGCATTCATCCCGTTCGAATATTTCTTGACTGGCATGTCCATAAACCTTTCTTCTATTTCCGAAAAATCGATTATGCTTTCGATTTTTTCTCTGATTTCTTTGATCGACATACCGATTATCGTGCCGTTTGTGTAGATGTTTTCCCGGCCTGTCAGGTCCGGGTGGAACCCCGCACCGACCGATATCAGGGGCGCCACCCTGCCCGAGACCGCGACTTCCCCCTGGTTGGGGAATGTAACGGACGCTATCAGCTTGAGTACCGTCGTCTTGCCGGCTCCGTTCGGGCCGAATAATCCCACGCACTCCCCTTTCCTTATGGAAATATTGATACTCTTTAACGCCCAGAATTCCCCGTCAGAAAGTTTCTCTCTCTCCTCCCTTTTGAAAATATCGGTGATCTCCTCCCTGAGGGATTTATGGAATAGGTCCCTCGTCGAGTACTTCTTCCACACATCGTTGAACATAATGATTCCGTCAGATGACATCTGCGAAGTCCCGCTCGGTTTTTATGAAAAACCTGTAACAGAGATAATAGAATACCGCCACTATCACGCTTACGAAGATGAACTGCCACAATACCACTCCGCGCCCCTCGATGAGGCACCTCCTCATATTCTCGATGATAAACGTCATGGGGTTCAGGAACAGTATGAGCTTAAAATTAAGGCTCAGGTTGTCGATGGAATACAGTACGGGCGAAGCGAAGAACAGGAGCTGTATCAGGAACCCAGTCGCCAGCTTGACGTCCCTGTAATAGACGTTAAGGCTCGAAAGAAGAAGGCTCATCGAAATCGTGAACACGAACAAGAGAACGAGGAGGGGCAGCATCCATAATATGTAATATGTGATGTGTATATGATAGATAAACAGCATGGGTATAAAAATCACGGACGCGATTACATAGTCGAGAAACGCCATGACTATTCCCGAGAGGGGGAGTATCTCCCTCGGAAAGTATATTTTCGTGATGAGGGAGTAGTTCTCCGTGAGGCTCGTGAGGGAATAATTCACCGAGGACGCGAAAAATGTCCACGGCAGAAGGCCTGAGTAAAAGAATATGGTTTTGGGGTAATCGGATACCGCCGCCTTGATGAGATAGGTAAAGACGAACGTAAAGAGGAGCATCATGCTCAGAGGCTGGATCACCGCCCATAGAGCGCCGATATAAGACTGGCGGTACCTGATATTGAATTCCCGCCAGACATAGACCACAAAGAGGTCTTTATAGGGTAATAGCCGTTTAATCATGTATGTCAGTCGGCCTTATCCGGGCAAGGCCGGGTCTTAATTATACTCTAATTTTTTACCCGTCATCGCATACAGGATACCCAGCATGAAGCCCAGGCTGAATTTACCCTGCATCCTGTATTTTGTGCTGAATGGGCAGATGAGCTTCGGAATATCCCTCGAGCCGTTGATTAGAAGCATAACCCATATTGGGAAAGGGTACCTGTTCCGGAGTTTTGCGAACGAGGCTCCGACAGCGGCGGCTTTGTTGGTGCTCCAAAGGATAAGGGGGGGGTGCATATAGGCAGCCCTTTGCGAGCGCCTGACTTTCTTGCCCGAGGCCGCGAGCCTTACCGCGAATTCGACGTCCTCCTGTCCGATTATTTCATCGACGAATCCGCCGAGGTCCCGCAATGTCTCTCTCCTGTAGGCCATGCACCTGTTGGAGGGGTAGTAGGGGTCGTGGAAGCTGTATTTGCCTTGAAGCAGGCAATAGCTTGCGCCCCCGCGCGGGATAACCGCGTCTGCTTCCCCGTCCTTGAACTCGTCCATCAATTTCGAGATGAATCCCCTGTCCATAATCACCGTATCGTCGTCGAGGAAAAGAACGTGCTTCCCTCTGGACTTGCGGAGACCTAGGTTCCTCGCGTAACCCATGACTCCGAATTTCTCTCCTGCGGCGTGATATGCGGAATTCAACACGGGCCCGAATTCCCTGAATATAGCCCTTCCTTCTTCCGTCCCGCCCCTGTCTTCCACCAGCACCACCTCGAATCTGTTTTTATCATAATCCTGCCCGGCGAGGCTCGACAATATGCCCCTCAGCATTTGGACCCTGCCGTAAAAATTTATAACGCAGGATAAGTCACACGCAGGATCGGCGTCTCCTATCTCGGCGTCGCCCCTGAGCGGGAATGGGAATAACTTATACCCGGCGGCTAAGATCCTGTGTCTCACGTCCATTCTATTGTTGAGGCCCTTGAGGTTATAGATTAAATTAGTAGTTTTATCGATATAAAGTCAAGTTCTATGGACGGGACCATGAGCGCCGGTCGGAGGATAGTTGTCGTATTGGGCGATATTACGGATATGGAGGTAGACGCCATAGTCAACGCCGCTAACACGGACCTCGTCCTCGGGAGCGGTGTCGCGGGCTCGATCAGGCGAAAAGGCGGGCCCTCAGTACAGGCGGAGTGCGACAGGCTCGGACCTATACCCCTGGGCGAGGCCGCGGTCACCGGGGGCGGGGCTCTCCATGCCCGTTACGTAATCCACGCGGCAGGTATGCGCCCGGGCGGCGGAGTAGGCAGGGAGTCGCTCATCGCGGCGACGAGAAACAGCCTCCTCAGGGCCGATGAATTATCTCTTGGGACGGTCGCCTTTCCCGCTATAGGAACCGGCGTAGGCGGATTTCCGATGGAAGAGTGCGCGGGTATAATGACGGAAACCGTTACGGACTATCTTAAAAAAGAAGATACTTTGATCGAGAAAATTTACTTCGTCCTTTTCGACGAGCCCGCTATCAGGGCCTTCGAAAAGGCGCTGAGCACTGAGAGGGCCGTTTAACCGAACATGCAGCACCTGGCGCAACAGAGCACAATCGATGAACTGGAGCGGCTTTTAAGGTCGAGGACCCCGATGAAAATAACGCACGAGGGGGACTTCGTCCACGCTGCCGTGATGATGATACTGAGCGAGGGGCCCGAAGGTCTGTCCATGCTCTTCATCAAGAGGCCCGAGAGCGATATCGACGCTTTTTCCGGGCACATGGCGTTTCCGGGGGGCAAGATGAAGGAGGGGGATGAAGGCAAGCTCGCGACGGCCATACGGGAGACCCTGGAGGAGATAGGGGTCGATCTTTACAAGAGCGGCCGCGTGATAGGCGAGCTCGACGACATAAACCCGAACAACCCGCGGGCGAGTAATTATATAGTTACCCCCTACATTTCGACAATCAAGGAGGAGGTCTCGATAGTACCCAATCTCTACGAGGTAGAGACCGCTGTCTGGATTCCCGTGAAACATTTCAAGGACGAAAGGAATATTGCGGTCCGGTGGAGAGAAAGGAACGGAATATTGGTGGAAGACTACGTATATAGCTTCGAGAAATATATAATATGGGGTATGACCGGCAGGATACTTCACAGGTTCCTTTCCTTTTCCTCACATCTTTTCTGATTTCTGGATTTTCATGCCCTCTGGTGATAGAATTCAGACGAAGATATATAATATATACAGGGAGATAATAATGCGGGGAGTAAATAAAGTAATGCTGATCGGCAATCTGGGCCGCGACCCGGAAATCAGATATACGACAAGCGGCCAAGCGGTTGCAAATTTCACAATAGCGACTACGGAAGGGCGTACGAACAAGGAAGGGGAGAAGCAGGAATATACCGAATGGCACCGCATAGTTGCATGGGGAAGGCTGGCGGAGATTTGCGGGGAATACTTATCAAAAGGAAAGATGATCTATGTAGAGGGGTCGATCAGGACGCGCTCCTGGGAGGACAAAGAGGGCAAAACGAGATGGACGACCGAGATAGTGGCGAAAAACATGCAGATGCTGAGTCCGGCCGGGGGTAAGGCGGAGCCTTCCCCAGGGCGCGATGAGCGGGCCCCGGACGACTTCGATCTCGACGAAGATTCTTTCGGCTCCGATGACGACATACCGTTTTAATATCATTCCTCATGTCGGTCAGCTGACAACCCGGCCTGCTTCTGTTATTAGAGTCGTCCGAAAACGGCCTTACTGCCTGAATCCGGGGATCCTATGAAAAACACGAATATCAAAAGAGTGGAAAAACCCTGGGGTTATGAATTATGGTGGGCTCATACCGACAAATACGTCGGGAAAATCCTCCATATAAAGAAGGGGGAGAGTCTGAGCTATCAGTACCACGAAATAAAAGACGAATCGCTATATCTCTATAGCGGGAAAATGATACTGGAATATCAGGAGGAGGGCGGGGAAAAGGAAACCCTGACTTTCTCTCCCGGAAGCTCCGTCAGAATCAGGCCATATACCAAACACAGGATGACCGCGCTTGAGGATTGCGACGTATTCGAAGTCTCTACCCCGGAAATCGATGATATAGTTAGGATAGAAGACAGATACGGGAGATCGTGATCCGGGATATGAACTTAGCGGCAGTCGTTCTTGCAGCCGGTATCGGAAAGAGGATGAAATCGGGGGCCCCCAAGGTGTTGCACCCGGTCCTGGGACGGCCCATGCTGAGCTATGTAATAGACGCTGTCAGGGGTATTTCGCCCAAGAAAATAGTCGTAGTTTTAGGGCCCGGAAGGGACGATGTAAAGGAGTCTCTCGGACAGGCGGGTGTTCTGTTCGCCGAGCAGAAAGTACAGCTCGGGACAGGCCATGCCGCTGGCTCCGCCCGTAACGCGCTCGCGGGTTTCAAAGGAAATATTCTAATCCTCAACGGAGACTTCCCGCTCATTACCTCGAAGTCGCTCAATAACCTTGTAAAAAAACATATTGACGGAAGCGCGGATGTTTCTTTCCTCACTGCCGATATAGCCGACCCCTCGGGATACGGCAGGGTTTTCAGGAACGTGAAGGGTGAAGTCGAAAGGATCATAGAGGACAAGGACGCCTCCCCGGTCGAAAAGAAAATTACTGAAATAAACTCGGGTACCTACTGCGTGAAATCGGGCTTTCTATGGGAGGCCCTTAAGGGCGTAGGATCCGGAAACAGGCAAAAGGAATACTACCTTACAGATATAATCGGAATAGCGAGAAAGGACTCGCGCAAAGTCCTGGGAGTTCTGTCGCGTAACGGAAGCGAGGCCCTGGGGGTTAACGATAGGGTCCAGTTGTCGGAGGTCGAGGCATTGCTGAAGAAGAGAATTAACGATTCTCTCATGCGTGCCGGTGTGTCCATGGTCGACCCCGGAACGACGTTCGTTTCACCTGACGCCAGGATCGGAGCCGACACCCTGATATACCCCAATACCTATATTTACGGTAATACTGCGATCGGCCGAGGGTCCGCATTGGGCCCGGGCGTATGGATCGAGGACTCCGTCCTCGGAAAAGGCGTTACGGTCAGGCTCTCCTCGTACATCTCGAACTCTATAATAGGCGATAATGTAACCGTGGGTCCGTTCGCGCACATCCGTCCGGGGGCCGAAGTTATGGACGGCGCGAAGATAGGGAATTTCGTCGAGATAAAGAAGTCCAGGATCGGGAGCGGCTCCAAGGTCCCGCATCTCTCCTATATAGGGGACGCGGTCATAGGTAAGGACGTCAATATAGGCGCGGGGACGATCACCTGTAATTACGACGGGTTCCGGAAGCACGAGACCTTCATCGGCGATGATGTCTTCATAGGCAGCGACACAATGCTCGTTGCCCCCCTCAAGGTCGGCAGGGGCGCGACCACCGGAGCCGGGTCGACTATAACGAAAGACGTCCCGGAAGGGGCCCTCGCCATAGGAAGGGCGAGACAGACGGTAATAGAGAACTGGAGCAGGAAGCCCAGGGAAGGGAAGGGGAAGAAATAGATGTGCGGGATAGTCGGTTACGTCGGCGATCGGAAAAAAACGGTGAATGTCTTACTCGACGGCCTTACTAGGCTTGAGTACAGGGGCTACGATTCGTCCGGTATAGCGCTCATGGAGGGAGGGCATACCAGGATCTTCAAAAGTACGGGCAAACTGTCCAATCTCAAAAAAAAGATCGGCAAACATACGCTCGATGGGTTACTCGGAATCGGGCACACCAGGTGGGCCACACACGGTGACGCGACCGAGAGGAACGCCCACCCCCACGTCT
>JAHKKQ010000079.1 GCA_020027805.1 Candidatus Dadabacteria bacterium | reverse complement strand
GAGCGCGATTGACCTTTTCTCGAAACTCCTCGACCCGAGGAGGGGCGCGCTAACTCCGGAGGGGCGCGTCACGACGAGGCGAGTTATCCCGGCCTTTCTCGGAAGCATATTGAAATCCCCCGACCCGGACGCGGCGCTAATCAACCTCGAGCGCTTCATCTCGGGCATCGGCTGGAGGACGTCCATCTACGCCGTCCTTCTCGAGAACCCCGACATCATCGAGCTCCTCTCGAAGCTCTTTTCGACGAGCGGTTACTTGTCGAACTTCCTCATCAGGCATCCCGAGTACCTGGACGTCATAACGCTAAGGAGCGTGAGGACGGAGTTCGCGTCGAAAGACGATATGATCGTCGAGCTCGAATCGGCTCTCTCCGGCGAAAGCGGCTACGGAGACAAGCTCGACGCTATAAGGAGGTTCAGGCACGTGGAGACGCTCAAGATCTGCCTCCGGGACTTAAACGGCGAGGTCGACCCGTTCTACGTCGGCTGGTACCTCTCGCTCGTGGCGGAGGCGGTGCTCGAGGTCGGCCTCGGCCTCGCGTGGGGTATAGTCGCGGGGCAGGACAAGGGGAAGGGAAGGAAAAACGGCCCGCGTATGATTGTGCTCGGCATGGGGAAGCTCGGAGGGCGCGAGCTAAGTTATAATTCCGACCTCGACGTGATCTTCATATACGACGGCAGGGCCGAGGAGCACGAGTTCTTCTCGAAGCTCGGGCAAAAGGTGATCTCGGTGATCTCGGTGCCTACGGGCGAGGGTTTCGCGTACAAGATAGACATGGGACTCAGGCCCTCGGGGCGCTCGGGCGCGCTGGTCACGTCGTACGGCGCGTTCAGGAAATACCACGAGGAGAGCGCACAGGTGTGGGAGAGGCAGGCGCTCCTGAGGGCGAAGCCTTCGGCGGGGGACGTGAAGCTCGGGAAGCGCGTTTCCGGATCGATCGAGGAATTCGTTTACGGCAAGCCCGTGCCGCCCGGTTTTCACAAGGAGATAAAGCACCTCCGCGCGAGGATGGAGACGGAGCTCGCGAGGGAGAGCAAGCAGAAGCTCAACATCAAGACGGGCAGGGGCGGTATAGTGGATATAGAGTTCCTCGTCCAGATGCTCCAGTTGAGGCACGGCGGGGAGCACAGGGAAGTGAGGGGACAGAATACGCTCGACGCGCTTGGCGGGCTCCGGGACGCCGGGATAATAAAGGAGAAGGAATACGCGTCGCTTTCGGACGGGCTTTACTTCCTCAAAAAGATGGAGAACCTGCTCCGGCTCCTTCACGACAGGTCTATAAACGAGCTTTACGAGAGCGATTTCGAGAAGCTCTCGGCCGAGCTCGGCATGGGGCCCGACGGTAAAGAGCTCAGGGAAAAATATATAGCCGGGACCAATACGATCAGGAAGATATACGACAGGTATTTCTCGTGACAGGCGCGCTTGAAATAATCGCCTGCCTGAAGGATTAATATAAAGATGAGCAGGTTCAAGAACTGTATATTCATCATGGCCGACGGCGCAAGGGCGGACGTTTTTTCAGAGCTTCTCGAAAAGGGAGATCTCCCGAATGTTTCCAGATACGTCGTCGAGAAAGGCTCCTTCAGGATAGCGTCCTCCGTTTTCCCGTCGACTACAGGGCCCGCTTACACGCCCTACATACTGGGGAAGTATCCGGGCAGGTGCAACTTCCCCGGGATAAGGTGGTTCGACAGGCGGATTTACCCGGACAGGCGGAGGCTCTTTTCTTTCCGGCGCTTCAGGAGCTACATCGGGCTCGAGACCTATTTCATGAACAGCGACGTGTCGGCGGACAACAAGAGCCTCTTCGAGATATTCCCCCGGAGCGGGAACATCCTGAACGAGCTCTCGCGCGGGGTGAGCATCAGGTACGACAAGACTCGATTCTCGAAGCTCTACTACAAGGTGAAGGGGCATTTTACGGACAAGAGCGACGAGGTCGATATGGTTGCGCGGCGAATACTTCTGCGGGAGCTTGACGAGATACACGATTTCATATTCGTCGTGTTCCTGGGCATAGACACGTATTCGCACATAAACCACCCGTTCCATAGAAAGGTCCTCGATTCCTACACGAGGATCGACGAGACCGTGGGGCTTGCGGCGAAGAAGCTCGAATCGGAAGGGAGGATCGACGAGACGCTCATAGTAATCGGGAGCGACCACGGGCTGACGCAGACGCATTCCCATTTCGATTCTCTCGAGTTCATGAACCACAGGGGATACAAGACCTTCTATTACCCGAACGTCTTCAGGCATTTCACGGACGCGGACGCCGCGAGCCTGATATCGGGGAACGCCATGGCCAATATATACGTGAAGAGCCCGGAGGGCTGGGGGAGGAAATCGACTTTCGAAGAGCTTTACGGTCTCGCCGAAAGCTTCCTAGAAAGGCCTGAGGTCGATATAGTCGCGGGACTCGACGAGAGGGGCAGGGCGAGGATGAAAAGTGCGAGGGGAGAGGCGGCCGCCTGGATCGACGGAGAAGGATTCATAAATTACGAGCGGCTCCGTGATGACCCGTTCGGTTATAACGGGATGCCCGGCAGGATGAGTGCTGACGAGGCGCTTGAGCTTAGCTTCGATACCCGCTACCCGGACGCGCTCCTTCAGGTAATACAGCTCCTCGAGGCGCCGCGAGCGGGGGACCTCGTCCTGAGCGCCAACCCCGGCTACGACCTCCGGGCGAAGCACGAGAGCCCGGAGCACCGCTCCTCGCACGGGGCTCTTTTTAGCGAGCATATGCTCGTGCCCGTGGCGATGAGCGCCTGTATTAAGAAAGAGCACATCCGGACGGTCGACCTCTATCCCACGATATTGAGCCTGATGGGTAAACCCGTGCCTGACGGCGTAGACGGCGTGGACCTGAGCCTGTGACGGAAACGCGCATATGCTCGAAAACGGGTCAGGAGAAAACTGCCCTTGCGGCCGCTTCGGATATAAACAGCATCACCGCGCCCCAGAGGAAGTAGCGCCATATATCCCTGTATATCTTTACGAGGCCCGGAGTAATTTCGGCGTCGGGCCCTTCGGGGGCGGTCTCCAGCTTCACGAGGTTCGATTCGCGCGGGTCGACGTTTACGGAGAATTTGTACAAATCCTTTCCCGATTCCCTGACCGTGTATATGCCGTGCTCGTACGCCTTTTCAAAGATCGCCGAGCCTGTATCGATGACGTACCTCTTCCCCGAAGGGCTTATCACTTCGACCCTGTCCGCGCCGGCCGGTGCGTCGATCGCTATGGTGTCGCCGACAGTAAAGTTCCTCCTGCCTTCGTTAGCGGAGCCGGGCGTGTCGAGGAAACCTTTCACGACGGGAAGGAACACGGTGGTTATCGAAAAATTATTCCAGCTCGTATCGGCAGTGGAGGTGATGAGGAAGACGCTCCCTTTCCCGAGGGATTTCTTTATCATAAACGGGTCGCCGCCTTCGAGACCCAGCAGGACCTCAGCTCCCGGGTACGGCACCGCCTTTATATGCTTCCTGACCCCGACCTGGCTCAGCCTTTCCCCGACCTCTTTCGGGAAAATCGGCTGAGGCAAGGGGACGATTTTCACCTCTCTCTCTTCCTCCGCTATCAGCTCGGCGGGGAGCAGGTCTTTGAGGAGGGCGTTGTATGAGGACGCCCTTACGCGCTCCCCGAGGAATATCACCGCCGTACCGCCCCGGTCGGCGAACTCTCTCAGCTCTTTCGCGCTCCCTTCCGTGACGTCCCCGACGTTCGCGAGGAATACGAGGTCGTACCCCGAGAGCTTCTCGCCGAGGAAGCTCTCGTTGTCCTTGACCGTGATATGAGCGCCCGTAATCTCGGATATAGTCTCGGCCGCCCTCGCGAGGTAATAGGTCTCCGAGAGCCTCGCGTCCTCCCTCGGGTCCCCGTCCACGATGAGCACGTTGAAATCGTCCCCGTCCGAGAGCACGATGTATCTTGTGTCGTCTACGGCGAGCCTGTCGCGCGGTATCCCGGCGGAGCCTTCTTTAAAAGCGCCCCGGTCATTGTCGAAGGGCCTGTCCTGAGCGTCGCCGGGTGATTTATCCCCGGAAATATATTCCCCCGGTATGGTGAACTCGTTTAAGACCGTCCCTCCGGGCGGGATATCGAGATACGCGCTCAGCTCCTCCCCCCCGGCGCTCATAGTTGCAAGGATCTGCTCTTCGGGCTTATCCGAGAAGTTGGACACCGAAAGCCCGAGCGTTACGGCGTCCTTGCCGTAGCTCGCGTCAATACCGGTCACGGCGTGGTTCGCCGGGGCGGCTTCCCCGGAGACGTCTATTATATCGAGCCAGTCCCTGTCGGCTTTTTCGTTCTGCCATCCGTTTTTCTGGAGGTCCGTTATGAAGACTACTTCTTTCGTCTGCCCGGGCGCGTCTTTTAACGAGGAGAAGGCCTCTTCGAGCCTCTTTTCGTTATCGGTGTACGTGCTTGAAATCCTTATTCCGCTCAACCCTTCCCGGAGCGCTTCCTTGCCGCTCGAAGGCGAGAGCCTGCCTTCTCCCCGGGCGACCAGCGGAGCGACCATGCCGAAGCTCCCGTCGGGGAGCGTTTCTATTAATTCCGAGGCTTTCTCCCGCGCTCGCTCGAAGTTGTCCCCGTACCCCATGCTGAAAGAGTTGTCCACTATTATCGCGAGCGCCTTCGGGCCGCCGCTTCCGGCGGGGGCGAAAGAGAAGAGCGCGGGCTTTGCGAATACGAGGACGAGGAAGACTATGACGAGCGCCCTCAGGAGAAGGAGCAGGAGGTCCCTGAGCCTCGACCTCGCCGACGCGTCCCCCCGGGATGCGATAAGGAACCTGACTGCGGGGAATTTTTTCACGACTCCGCTCTTCCTCGATATGAGGTGCGCGATCACCGGCAGGGCGACTGCGGCGATTCCGATCAGAAACAGCGGGTTTAGGAAGGAAAAATTCAATGCCTCTCTCTCTATTTGTCGGCGATCTCGATAAGGGGCTCCTCGACGGGCCGCGAAGTCGGCGAGAGCACGTACCTGGATTCGTATTCGTGACAAAGGCTTTTAAGCCTCTCGGTGAACTCCCTTATTCTCTTCCTGTAGCCGTCCCTTATCGCGTCGGCATCCACTATCACCTTTTCATCCGACTCCATGTCGAGGAATTCGAGGGGGCCCCGGAACCCGAAATCTATCTCGTCCTCGTGGAGCACGTGGAATATCACCGTCTCTTTTTTCGCGGCTTTCAGGAGCTGGAGCGCCTTCTCTATCTCGCTCTCGTCCGTGAGGAGGTCTGATACGATGACGAACGACGCGTCCTGCTTGAACACCTCGAGCGCCTTCAGCAGGGGCTCCGCGAGCGCTGTCCTGCCGGAGGGCTTCAGGGATTCGAGCTTATCCAGCAGGGGAGTTATATAAGAATTGCCCGCCCTGGGCGGTATAAGCGATAGGCCGTTTCCGGAGAACGACCCCGCGCCGACAGAGTCCCCTTGTCTCAGAAGCAGGTATGCCAGGGTCGCGGACAGGGTCGCGGCGTAACGGAGCTTCTGAGAGCCGCCCTCCCCGTAGCTCATAGAAGCCGAGCTGTCGACGAGGATGCACCAGGCGAGGTTGACCTCGTCCTCGAACTTCTTGACGTAGAGCCTGTCATGGCGTCCATAGAGCCGCCAGTCCACCTGCCTCAACTCGTCTCCCCTGTTGTATTCCTTGTATTCGAGGAAGTCGGGGCTTATGCCCTTGTAAAGGCTCTTGTGTATGCCGGCCTTCCGGCCCCTCACGCGGGACGGGCTCCTGAAATAAAAACGTCTCAGACGCGAAGCCGTCTCTATGTCGAGTATGCCGTTTGCCATGATTCAAATTTAAAAAAGGATTAGAATAAAAAGTATAACCGAGGGGGGAGGGAGATTCACTAATTTCAGAGCAGGAGGTTTTCTATTTCCTTCGTCACCGAGTCTTCCCCAAGGTTCTTCGCTATGGATATTTCTTTGACAAGGAGCGTGCGGGCAGAGTCCATGATCCGCTTTTCGCCGAACGAAAGGTCCTTATCCCGCTGGAGGTGGTTGATATCCCTGAGCACGGCCGCTACCTCGAATATATCGCCGCTCTTGAGCTTGTCGGAATATTCGCGGTACCGCTTGTTCCAGCTCTGGCCCCCGTTCTGGTAGTTCGAGTTTTTGATTTTTGTTTTTAGAATATCGTAAATCTTGGTTATCTGCCTCTTGGTGATCACGTTCCTGAGGCCCACGGTCTCGGCGTTATCGGTCGGGACCATCACGGTTACATCGCTGTCCACGACCTGGAGGATGTAAAAATTCCTAGTCGTTCCGCATATTTCCTTTGATTCTACCGACATGATCTGCACAACGCCGTGAGCCGGGTATACAGCTTTGTCCCCTACTTTAAACATTTCTATGTTAGTGACCCCTTTCGTGTGTGATTGGCGGCGCTGCTCCTTACAATCTATCACAGTTTGGACCCCCGGTCAACTGGGCTCCCGCCGGCGGGAGCGGGGTTCGAATACGGAAAAACGGGTAAAATTGATGCCGGGGCTGCCCGGAAGGTGCCTTCTTTACTGTGCAATGTGTTAAATATCCGCCGGTATTTCCCGCCGTACGGCAAGGATGCCGGGAATGTCTGCGCATGCCGGGGGGGCGGCTGTGCGAAATGATAGAAGTGTCCGTAACTCATAAAATTATTTATGCCGGCCGTTCTTGAAATCCATTAATGCATGATATACATTCTTACTTTCCCGCCGCCCGTCTGCGTGCGGAAATTTATGGAGGTATCAATTGGTGCAGCGCATAATCGAAAAAGAGCTTCTCGACAGGCACGGTATAAGGAACACGGGAAAGGTCTACTATAACACGCCTGTATCCGCCCTCTATGAAGAAGTGGTAAAAAGGGGGGAGGGGGAGATTGCGGAGGGGGGCACGCTCGTCGCGTATACCGCTCCCCATACGGGGCGCTCGCCTCAGGACAGGTTTATAGTCATGGAACCCAGCTCCTCGGAGGAGATTCTATGGGGTCCGGTAAACAAATCCATATCCCCCGCCAATTTCGACTCGCTATACAAGAAGGTCGCCGACTATCTCCAGGGTAAGGACCTCTTCGTGAGGGACCTCTACATTTGCGCCCACCCGGAATACCGCATGCGGGTCCGCGTGATAAACGAGTTCGCGTGGCATAACGTATTCGTAAACAACCTGTTCATAAGGCCGGAACCGGAGGAGCTCCCCCACAAGTCGGTCGAGTTTACGGTGATCTCGGCGCCGGGCGTCGAGGCAGACCCCGGGTCGGACGGCACGAGGACGGGGACGTTCATCGTGCTCAACTTCGACAAGCGCGTGGCCATAATAGGCGGCACGCGATACGCGGGGGAAATGAAGAAATCCGTATTCACCGTGCTCAATTTCCTTCTCCCGAGGGAAGGGGTGTTCCCGATGCACTGCTCGGCCAACGTCGGCAGGGACGCGGACGTGGCCCTGTTCTTCGGCCTCTCTGGCACGGGCAAGACGACGCTCTCCGCCGACCCGGTGCGCGCCCTCATAGGGGACGACGAGCACGGCTGGTTCGACCGGGGCGTGTTCAACTTCGAAGGAGGCTGTTACGCGAAGGTGATAAAACTCAACCCTGAGACCGAGCCCGAGATATACGGCGCGTCGCTCAAGTTCGGCACGGTGCTCGAGAACGTCGAGATAGACCCCGTGACGCGGAAGATCGATTTCAACAGCGACAGGTTCACCGAGAACACGAGGAGCGCTTACCAGATAGACGCGCTCAAGAATATCGTGCCCGCGGGCATGGGCGGGATACCCAGGACCATATTCATGCTCACCTACGACGCGTTCGGGGTGCTGCCCCCGATATCGAGGCTCACTCCGGAGCAGGCTCAGTATTTCTTCACGCTCGGCTACACGGCCAAGGTTGCCGGCACAGAAAGGGGCGTGACCGAGCCCCAGGCTACGTTCAGCTCCTGTTTCGGCGCCCCGTTTTTGCCGAGGCCGCCGCTATTTTACGCGGGTATGCTGAAAAAGAAATTGGAAGAGAGCGGAGCTTCGGTGTGGCTCCTCAACACCGGGATAACCGGGGGGCCTTACGGGGTCGGAAAGAGGATGCCGCTCCCGCAGACGAGGGCGCTCGTCAACGCCGCGGTAAGCGGCGAGCTCGACAAGGGGTCGTTCAGGGAAGTGCCCGTGTTCGGGCTCAAGGTCCCGGCCTCCTGCCCCGGAGTGGACGACGATCTGCTCGAGCCCCGCAAAAGCTGGGCCGACCCGGCCGCATACGATGCCAAGGCCGAGGAGCTCAAGAGCAGGTTCGAGCAGGAGTTCGCCAGGCATAAGGCTTGAGTTAATCCGGCATCGGCAAGCCCGTCCACTTTAGTGCCAAAGCTCGGAGAGCCGTTGATACTCTCTCTTAAGAACTGCGCTGTGTGGAGAGACGAAGAAGCGCGAGCTTCTTCAAGCACGCGTTTTTTCTTTTTGCGTGCCTCTTTTTTACTGTGTATTCCTTCTCCGTGCTACCTTCAACTGTGTATTCCTTAGGGTTCATATTTTGAAGGGGTGGGTGTCGTTTTCTTCACCCTCCCCGCCACACTCACGTCATTGCGAGCAAGTGGTCCTTCCGTTCTTCCGCCGAGATGCCGGTTAAAGTTATTACCATATAAATCATTTGTATTTGCAAATGTTTTTGTATATTCTGGCGTGTAAATAGTAGGATCAAGTTCCCGGATTCATCCCTGCCGGAAACCAGCCGGGCGTCTTCCCCGCATCGTACAGGATAACAGGCAGTGATATGTGAGCGGATAAACAAACAAATTAGGAGAAGACCATGCTTATGCGAATAACAGCGGCGCTCAAGGTAAAAATGGCGGCCCGGGTTAACGGATGTTTAAAGCCGGGAGCCCTGATTCTCGCGGCCCTGCTGATTGCAGCGTGCCCGGCTGCGGCGGCTGCGGCAACGCCCGCCCCGTCACCCGGTGAAGGCGCGACCCCGGAGCCCGGCTCCACGAAAGCCCCGTCGACGCTCAA
>JAHKKQ010000078.1 GCA_020027805.1 Candidatus Dadabacteria bacterium | reverse complement strand
CCTCAGGGGAAATGGATCGACCTCACGCACGATTTTTCGAGCGATACGGTCTACTGGCCGACGGGAGAAGGGTTCAGGCTAGAGACCGTATTCGACGGGACTACCGACAAGGGCTACTATTACGCCGCCAATAAATATACGGCTGAGGAGCACGGGGGGACCCATATAGACGCGCCCCGGCACTTTGCGGAGGGCAGGCAGACTCTCGACGAAATACCTCTAGAAAGTCTCACAGGCAACGCTGTAGTTATCGACGTATCGAAGAAAGCCGCGTCCGACCCCGATTACCAGATCGGCATAGAAGACTTTAGGGAATGGGAGGGCGTCAACGGAAGGATCCCCGGCGATTCCATAGTCCTCCTCAATACGGGTTATGCGAAGTATTGGCCGGACAAGGTGAAATATATGGGGACGGATAAAAAGGGACTGGAGGCGGTCAAGGAGCTTCATTTTCCGGGCCTCGACCCCGCGGCCGCGGAGTGGCTGACGGAAAACCGTAATATAAACGCTATAGGCCTCGACACCCCGAGCATAGATTACGGGCAGTCGCAGCTATTCGAAAGCCACAGGATCTTGTTCAGGGAGAACATACCGGCTTTCGAGAACGTCGCGAACCTGGACAGGCTGCCGCCGAAGGGCGCTTTCGTAATAGCGCTCCCGATGAAAATAAAAGGCGGAAGCGGAGGGCCTCTCAGGATCGTGGCGCTTGTCCCTGAAACGATTTGAGCGGGTAAAATATCAGGATGAAAACCGGAATTCAAACGAGAAAACAGGCGATCGAGGAAGGGAAGCAGAGAGACATCTCCGAGACCGCGAAGGAAGCGGGCCTCCTCGTGCCGGTGTTTATCACTTCAACGGTCTGGGACAGCTGGATTACGGGTGACGGCGCGGGCTCGATGACAGAAGAAGATGAGAAAAGAAGGTTAAGAAGCATACTGGATAAGCTCCTGTATTTCATAAGAGTCCACCGCCTGAACAATAAATCCAACCTGATATACTTCCCCGTGCCCCTTTCGAGGGCGGGGAAAGAGGAAAACGTGCAGCTGATGTCACACCTGGGGCCCCTCGAAAGAGCGGATCATAGGCCCTGCATCACGATAATGACCCCTGAAGAATACGACCTCGAAAAAGGGTCCTGATGAATCCCCCCCACCTCTCGATACGCATAAACCCGCACTTTTAAAAGGCGAAAACGTTTCGCTCCATGCAGGCCGACGGCGCTCCTTACAAATAGAAAACTCCAAATAATGTATAATATCTCGAGATCGGGCCGGGTTATGGAATACAGGGAAATCTACCTCGATAACAACGCAACGACGAAGCCGCTTCCCGAAGTGAGGGAAGAGGTCTATAAGATGCTGGGCGACGAATTCGGGAACCCCTCGAGCGCCCACTCGACGGGCGAAAGGGCGAGGAGACACCTCGCAAACGCCAGGGAAAAGGTCGCGGCGCTTATAGGCTCGAGCCCCTCCAAGATCACTTTCACAAGCTCGGGGACCGAGTCGAACAATATGGCGTTCTATTCCTGCACAAGGGGCAAGGGAAAGAAATGCCGCGTTATCACGACAACCGTCGAGCACTCCTCCATAAGGAAGATGTGCAGCTACCTCTGCATAAACGGCGTCGAGATAAAGCTGATAAAGGTCGATCCGGACGGCATAATCGACCTGGACGAGCTCAGGGAAATGATGAACGAGGATACTTCGCTCGTCTCAGTACAGTGGGTCAACAACGAAACGGGCGTCATACAGCCTGTCGTCGAAGCGGGGGAGATTTGCCGCGAGAGGGGGGTGCCTTTCCACACGGACGCTGCGCAGGCCGTAGGCAAGCTCGAAATGAGCGTAGAAAAACTCCCGTTCGATTTCCTTTCTTTTACCGGGCATAAATTCCACGGGCCCCAGGGAACCGGAGTCATTTACGCCAGGGACAAATTCCTCCTCGCGCCGATATTGTTCGGCGGGTTTCAGGAGGAGGGATTCAGACCTGGGACCGAGAACCTGCCCGGGATCGCCGGGCTCGGTAAAGCCTCAGAGCTCAGAAAGAACGATTTGACACGCCTCGCCGCCTGCATGAAGGAATTGAGGGACAGGTTCGAGACCATGGTGCTCGATTTCGTCCCGGGGACCAGGGTAAACGGCGATGCAAAGAACAGGGTATGCAACACCACGAATATTAAGTTCGGAGGAATAGACGGGAGGAAGCTCGTAAGAGAACTGGACAGGGCGGGAGTGAGGTGCTCCCAGAGCTCCGCTTGCACTAACTTCGAGGTCTCGCCCTCGTACGTACTGTGCTCGATGGGGCTATCGGAATCCGAGGCGTATTCAAGCATCCGGTTCAGTTTTTCAGTAGAGAATACTTTCGATGAAGTAGACAAGGCCGTTCATCTGATAAGGGATATCTGTGACCGGCTAAGGGTGTAAATACCGCCTGCTTTCCGAACCGCGTTCAACCTGGAACCGTGACCGGCGCCCCGCATCCGCAGCCCTCTACGAAAACAATCACGTAACAAAACGACATGGACAGGGAAAGAAAGAACATTCTTGTAACGGGGCTCCCGGGAATAGGAAAAACCACACTCATAAAGCAGCTCGTCTATGAGCTCGCGAGGTATACCCCCCGAGGGTTTTACACCGAGGAGATACGCTACAAGGGGGAGAGGAAGGGGTTCCAGCTCGTGAGCCTCAACGGGAGAAAATCGATACTGGCGCACGTATTCATCGACAGCCCGTATCAGATCGGGAAGTACAGGGTCGACGTCACCGCTTTCGATTCGTTCCTCGATCCTCTCAGCTTAACGGAATCGGATCTTTAGAATGAACCTCGAGAACAGGGACAGTATTAAAGACGAGATATTGGAGGCGCTCGGGAATCTGCAGCAGCTCAGCCGGCTGCGGCCCTCGAATAGATGAATCAGTTCGACAGGAAAAACAGACGGATAAAAAATTACTGATTTACCGTTTACCGCGGGCACGAAGAAAGGCAATTATACTCGACGTCTTTACATCCCCTCATACACTCACCGCGCTTACCGCCGTCCTCCCCTTCCTGGGAGAACATAGATCATGTCCCTTCGCATTCCCCGAGCTTCTCCGCGCAGGTCCCGGCGCAGGGGTTATTCTCGAATACTCCAGGGTCGTACGCCTGCGGGGCGCCCGGGTCTGCGCATACACCCCTGCACTTATCGAGCTCCTTCCGGCAGTCATTTTCACAGTCAGCCCTTTCCACGCTCGCAGCACCGCCGCCGATAAACCTTGTGCACGCCTCCGCGCAGTCTCTCGACCTCGACTCGCACGCCCCGGTGTAGGTCTTGCCGCTGTAGGGCCCGGGCTTGGGAGAGGGACGGGGCGTCGGGTTGAGGCACCTCTCGCCGCATCCGGCCTCCTCATTCGCGCACGCCTCAAAGCACTCCCTCTTTTTCCCGCTCTCGACCCCCCCGCCCATGATCTGGGAGCAGGAGAGCTCGCAGTTTTTCCGGGAGTTACCGCAGCTCTCGGCACACGAGGCCCGAGGGGAACCGTCCGCGCCGCCGGCCCCGCGTGCGAGGCCGATATATAGTACAAACGGATGGAGGGGTAGTATTATGAGCGCTTGAATGGCTCTATTCGTAGTGTTGCCCGGTATTAATCCCATTCGAGAATCTACCCGTGATTTTACGGATTATAAGATGAGATGCCCGCCGCGGAGAAAAATTAAAACACCGATGGAGGGGCAGTGGTTTGTTGTTACTCGAGCGCGCGCTCGTTATAATTTGAGGCCATGAACAGGGAAAGGGAGAGGCTCAGAAAGGACGCGGTTTCCATTTTCGAGGCCGGCGTAAGGGCGGTCGATCCTGAAAACGCAGTAAAGAGACACCTGCGGCTCGAGAACGGCGTTCTCGAGGTAAGCGGCAGCAGATACGCGCTTTCAGGGTTCGATAATATCTACGTTATCGGGATGGGGAAAGCTGCCGCACCCATGGCGCGCGCGGTCGAGGATATACTCGGAGACCGGATCAGGGCGGGGATAATAAACGTGAAATACGGGCACACGGCAGCGCTAAAAAAGGTAAAAATAAACGAAGCGGCCCATCCGGTGCCCGATGAGGCGGGTCTTAAAGGCGGAAGATCGATCGCGGGTCTCCTCGGAAAAACGGGAGAACGCGACCTCGTGGTATTCCTTATATCGGGAGGAGGGTCGGCCCTCCTGCCGCTGCCCGCCGAAGGGCTTACGCTCGATGATAAGCGGGAACTCACTGAGAGGCTCCTCGAGTGCGGCGCGACGATACACGAGATAAATGTGCTGAGAAAGCACGTATCGCGGGTAAAAGGCGGGAGGCTCGCGAGGCTCGCCTTCCCTTCGACGCTTATCTCCCTCATACTGTCGGACGTGATCGGGGACGACCTCGACTCTATCGCATCGGGACCGACAGTGCCGGACAGGAGCACGTTCGGGGACTGCAAAAAAATCATCGGCAAGTACGGGCTCGAAGGGAAGCTGCCCGCCGAGGTCGTTAAATACATAGAAAGGGGTGAGAAGGGCGAGGAGGAGGAGACCCCCAAGCCGGGAGACCCCGCATTCGAACGGACAGAGAACGTGATTGTCGGGAGCAATATTGCGGCAGCCCGTGCTGCAAAAGAGAAAGCGGCGGCGCTCGGATATAATTCCCTCATACTCTCAACTTTTATCGGGGGCGAAACCGCGGGCGCCGCGAAGCTGCATGCGGCGATAGCGAGGGAAGTCGTCTCGTCGGGGAACCCCGTAGACGCGCCCGCATGTATCATATCGGGCGGGGAAACGACGGTCACGATCAGGGGGAAAGGGACGGGGGGAAGGAATCAGGAATTCGCGCTCGCCACGGCGGTCGATATAGACGGACTCGAAAACGTCCTCGTGCTGAGCGGAGGGACGGACGGCACGGACGGCCCTACTGACGCGGCAGGGGCTATAGCGGACGGGACTACGATGGAAAGGGCCCGGAAGCTCGGTCTCGACGCAAACAGGCATCTCCGGAAAAACGACTCATATAACTTTTTTAAGCCCCTCGGCGATCTCCTCATCACCGGTCCGACGAACACGAACGTTATGGACCTGAGGGTCGTTTTAGTTTCGAAAATCCGATAAATTCTAATAAGCGCTTAGTAATATATCGATATACACAGTGACGAAGAGGGGCCATCCCATACAAGAAGCTGTAAGACCGGAGACTCTTCTGATATACTTACAAAACTAAACTAAAGGGCTACAGTAATTGAATCCCGTCCAATTTGTGACCGATATAATAAAAGAAATAGGCATACCCGGCCTGTTCGATATAGCATTTATGTCCCTCCTTATCTACGCGCTGCTTGTATTGTTCAATAGGACGAAGGCGCGTTTCGTGCTCACCGGAGTGATAATAATCAGCCTGGTCTATCTCCTGGCGCGTCAGTTCAATCTGGTGCTGACGACCTCGGTGCTCCAGACCTTTTTCGCGGTAATATTCATCGCTCTCATAATCATTTTCCAAGAAGAGATAAGGCAGTTCCTAGAGCAGATCGCGCTCTGGAGCCTGAATCCTCAGCTCGCTCTCGAAAAATCCCGGGGCTCGTCCCGTGAAGAGATCGAAGTGCTGGTAAATACAATTACGGACCTGGCCGAGGAGAGAATCGGGGCGCTTATAATCCTCCCGGGGAAAACCACTATTGAGAGGTCGATCGAAGGCGGAAAGACGCTGAACGGGAAATTGAGCGAGCCCCTGCTTAAAAGCCTGCTCGACCCGCACTCGATAGGACATGACGGGGCCATAATCATCGATAACGGGAACGTCGTTAAATTTTCATGCCACCTGCCGCTCTCGAAAAACTTCGCCATGCTTATGAACAGGGGCACGAGACACGCGGCGGGGCTCGGGCTGTCGGAGCAGAGCGACGCGCTGTGCCTGGTGGTATCGGAAGAGAAAGGGACTATATCCGTTGCGAGGAACGGGGAGCTGAGAGGGGTAGGCAGCGAACAGCTAAACCTGATCCTCGAAAAATTCTACAGTGAAGTCAACCCCATAAAAAAAAGAAAGCACTGGTTTACATTCTTTACGAAGAACTACCGGGAAAAAGCGATTGCCGTATTCATGGCGGTCGCCCTCTGGTTCGTATTCGTCCACGAATCGAAGCTCGTGTACATGACCTACAACGTCCCGGTCAAATACACGACGCTGCCTTCGGAGCTGAAGGTCGAGGACATCAAGCCCGAGACAGTCAAAGTCACGTTCCTCGGGCCGAGGAGGGCGTTTTACTTCTTCAACGAGAAGGAGGTCGAGCTATTCCTCAAGATTCCGGAGGCGAGGAAAGGGATAAAGACCGTGAACATATCGGAGTCGAGTCTCAAGTTCCCCAAGGACATCTCCCTCGAAAACATAGAGCCCAGGAGGGTCCTGGTCAGAATCGACAATACTGCGCCCAAAGAAGAGAAGAAATAAGGTGTACTTATTTAAGCGGACCCGTTCATGCCAGGTCGATCGCATATTTTTTCAGGTCCCCGAGTGAAACGACCTCGAGCACGGACTCGTGTGTGGATGCGAGTATGACGGGAGGGGCGAACCCGCTGTCGTACGCTTCCTTCCATCTGAGCGCGCAAAGACACCACCTGTCCCCGGGTTTCAAACCCGGGAACTCGAACTCCGGATTGGGCGTGGAAAGGTCGTTGCCCCGGGCTTTGGAGAATTCGAGAAACTCCTTCGTGACCTCGGTGCATACTACGTGCATGCCGAGATCCTCCGGTCCGGTCCTGCAGCAGCCGTCGCGGTAAAAACCGGTCATCGGGGATACCGAGCATGACTCGAGCTCTTCGCCGAATACGTTCTTTTCTTTCCGCATATAGGTCTCCTTCCAATGAGAAACGCCGAGGGTGCTCTGTTTTTAGATAGGGATACTATAACCAGGATCGGCGCAATTGGGAATCATGCATGCACAATGAATCCGGGTAAAAATAATATTCTCCGGGAAAGCATTCAGGCGGGCGGGGTTTGCGGCTCAGTATGCGGTATGGAATCGTGCCGCAGCTGGGCGCGTTAAAGAATTACCTGTAAACGACGCTCTTCACCAACTCACTAAGCTCGTTTATGTAAATCTCCAGGGTCTCCTTCCATTCCTGAGCCAGATACGGCGTGCTGAAAAATTCCACGATGTAATTTAAATAGGACTCCAGTACACGGACCATGCCGAGCGATATCTGCCGGAAGGCCTGATTCTTGCCGTTCGCGTCACCCGTCCAGCCGCCGTAGAGGTTGATCGCCGTCTGGGCCGAGAGCCGGTTATGATCCGCGTGAAGGAGCTTCAGATGCGAGAAGCTCCCCGACGCGTCGAGGAGAGCCTCAAGCAGAAACCCCTCCCGGAGCGCCTCGCCGAGCGTCTGTTTGGCAAAGCCCGCCACATTGTTGACTGTATCGGACAGAATTTTAAGAGACTGAACGGGCTCTTTATCCTTTACCTCGCCTAACTCCTCCATCAGGAGCGCCAGCTCTGAGAACAATAGCAAGAGCCCTGTTTCGAGCCTGACCTCGTCCTCCGATACCTGACCGGAGACGGGCTCGAAAGCCTGACCGTAGTCCTTGTTATCTCCTTCCCTGTCGACAACGAAAAATTTACGTACCATATTGGCGTATCCCTATACGACACCATTCGACCGCAGATCATGTCAGATGCCTTTATCTAGCGTACTTCTCCGCAGCCCCGACCAGAGCCTCCGATCCGAACGGCTTGGTTATAAAGTCGCTCGCCCCGGCCATCTTTATCTTCATCTTATCGAGGACCCCGACTTTCCCCGAGAGCAAGACAACGGGTACTTCCTTCGTGAGGCCGTGGCTCTTGATGACCTTGCAGAGCTGATAACCGTCCATGTGGGGAAGCTTTGTATCGACGAAAATCAAATCGGGTATCGATTCATTGATGCTGGCGAGGGCCTGCATACCGTCACCCGCCGAAACTACTTTATACCCCGCCCTTTCAAGGCTGATTCTCATTATCTTCCTGACGGTCGGACTGAAGTCCACTATAAGGACCGACCCTCTTTCTTCATGCATCTTTTCATTCCGCTCCGGTGAAACGGGGCCGTCTATTACAGGAGCGGCCACGGAGGTCTCTTCACCCGAAGGGGAATTACCGTCCCCGTTCGAGGGTGAATCTGATTCCCGAGGGGTTTCAAGTGCAGCACCCGTGATCTGCTCGAAAGAAACCGGTTCACCGGCCTCGTTCTCGTAATTTTCATTTAATTGCGTGTCCTCATCACCCGCCTTCAGTTCAGCATCCCGGTGTGATGCGGAGGCCGTACCGCGGCCATTGTCTTCCGCTTCGCCGTAAGCCTCATTTCCATTCCCGGCTTGAGGAGAGGGGCCTTCAGGCCCTGAACGTCTCTCCTGAGCGCTGTTCATACTCGTATTGCCGTCTGTATCGATATCCGGTTCATGCAAACTTGTCCGGCCGCCCGAATCAGGAAAGTGCGGATCAGGTCTTATGCCGTTTACGTCCGTGAAGTCGAAAACAAAGTCCTCTTCAGTCTCTTTCTGACGTTTTATATTTTCATCGAAGGTCCCGCTTTCAGATTCTTCTCCGCCGCCGGCCGGGGTATCTATACACCCGCTCGGATGCGTTTCTTCCGCATCCGGCTCGTTCCCGGCGGGCATCCGGCCTTTCTCATACTGCTCGAGCTCTCTTATGACGTCGTCTAGAGGGCGGCGTTTCTCGTCTGAAAGCAGGAAAGCCGGATTGGGTCCGTCCCGGGAAACGGATTCTCCGGGTCCCTCTTCATCCGACGGCGCCTGGGCGGCATCGTTTTGTCCATAGTATTCGGTTAATTTATTCCTGATCGACCTCTCGGAAGCGACAACAGGCTTTATATTCTTACCCGTGATAAAACCGAGGTCGTCTAACAGTAGAATATTCGAGGGGTCGGAGACAGCTATAGTTAAATCAGGGCCTTCGACACTTATAGGAACCAGGAATTTCTCGAGAGCCGTATCCCCGGGAATGAGACTTATAACACTTTCATCCTTCTCGCAGGCATCTATGTCCATAGACGGAACCCCGTACTCCCTGCTCAGGAATTCGACCAGCTGCCGCTCCGCAACATAACCGAGAGCGGCGAGGGACTCGCCCAGACCGAATCCGGATTCTTTGCCGGACTCTATGGATTCCCTTATCTGCTCAACGCTGACTATACCTTCCCTGACCAGCAATTTTGCCAGATGCATTCTCACGAGAGATAAAATGAGCAATAATCATGCCACGGTGCAGAAATGCAGCGTTTGTGTGTAACCGGCAGTCACAATTACATTATATCGCAGATGCCCCCACCACATAATCGCCCGGAAAGCTGACAAAAAACGTCAACAATATGAAATCAATGCGCAGTTGGGTTGATCGTTGATCCGAAACCCCGCGTACGCAAGGTCCCGCGGAAGGCGAATATCCCCATACGGGGGTTATGGGCATTGCGTTCGGCTGAGAAGAGCGTCCCTTTGAATCCCGCCCCTGCGTAATATCGGATTCACGGTGCGGACATGTATTTTCAGAACCGCCCATTAATAATTTATACGCTATAACCGGCGAGGGCCTCGAACACGCTCGCAGAATGTTTAATTTTTAGAATGCTTTGCTTAAGTTTTAGGCACTTATAATGGGAGACGCCTATTATAAACCCCTATTATTATTGATTGAAAAGCTTTTGGATAAGTGGTATGTTGTTTGCAATCATTAAATGGGAAGGAGGAAAATCCCATGAAAAAAGTTGAAGCCATCATTAAGCCTTTCAAGCTGGACGATGTAAAAGAATCCCTTAAGGAAATAGGTGTCCAGGGCCTGACCGTTACCGAAGTAAAAGGCTTCGGAAGACAGAAAGGACACACCGAACTCTACAGAGGGGCCGAATACGTCATAGATTTCCTGCCTAAGATAAAGCTCGAGATTATCGTATCCGATGACATGGTTACCAAGGTCATTGATGCGATAATGGACAGCGCGAAAACAGGCAAGATCGGCGACGGAAAGATATTCATTATTCCGATGGAAGAAGTCATCAGGATAAGAACCGGCGAGAGGGGCGAGGACGCCTTATAATTCTTTGAATTTTAAACCACAGGAGGAGCCGTAAAAGTATGCCCACAGCAATCAAGTCCAAAAGCAAAGGAGGACCAGAGGTTATGTTTCCCAAGAAGCCCTCTGATGTATTAAAAATAATTAAAGACAGCAGCATAGAATTCGTAGACCTGCGGTTTCTCGATTTCGTGGGGATGTGGCAGCATTTCAGCGTTCCCGCGCACGTGTTCGAGCTAGGCATTTTTGATGACGGTCTCGGATTCGACGGATCGAGCATCAGGGGATGGCAGTCTATACATGCAAGCGACATGCTCGTTATCCCGGACCCGGAGACGGCCAGAATCGACCCTTTTATGTCTCACCCGACCCTGGCGATAATCTGCGATATCGTAGACCCGATTACACGCGAGCCCTATTCACGCGACCCGCGCAACATAGCGAAGAAGGCAGCCGCCTATTTGAGGAGCACGGGCATCGGGGATACCGCGTTTTTCGGACCGGAGCTCGAGTTCTTTATTTTCGACGACGTAAGATACGACCAGACCTCGAACTCGGGTTACTATTTCGTGGATTCGATCGAGGGCATATGGAATTCCGGTAGGGATGAAAACCCGAACCTGGGCTATAAACCTAGGCATAAGGAAGGGTACTTCCCCACGCCGCCGTCAGACACGTTCCAGGACATGCGCTCGGAAATGGTTGTAGTGCTCGAGAAGCTGGGAATAGAGATCGAAGCCCACCATCACGAAGTGGCCACGGCCGGCCAGTGCGAAATCGACATGAGGTTCTCCCCGCTCGTACAGATGGGGGACCAGATGATGTGGTATAAGTACGCAATTAAAAACGTAGCGAAGAAGTTCGGACGGACGGTCACGTTCATGCCAAAGCCCCTTTTCGAGGACAACGGCTCCGGTATGCACGTTCACCAGTCGATATGGAAAAAGGACAAACCGCTTTTCGCCGGAAACGGTTATGCGGGCATGAGCGACCTCGCGATGAACTACATAGGCGGTATCCTGAAGCACGCGAGGGCGATATGCGCGTTTACGAACCCGACAACGAACTCCTACAGGAGGCTCGTCCCGGGATTCGAGGCCCCGGTCAACCTGGCCTACTCGGCAAGGAACAGGAGCGCCGCAATAAGGATCCCCATGTACTCCCCGAGCCCCAAGGCGAAGAGGCTCGAGTGCAGGTTCCCCGACCCTTCGTGCAACGGTTATCTCGCGTTCTCGGCGATGCTGATGGCGGGACTCGACGGAATTGAGAAGAAGCTCAGCCCCGGCGAACCGCTCGATAAAGACATTTACGCGCTTGGCCCGGAGGAATTGGCCGGCATACCGAACGTTCCCGGATCACTCGAAGACGCACTCAAGGCGCTCGAGGCCGACCACGAGTTCCTGATGAAGGGCGATGTCTTCACGGAAGACGTTATAGAAACCTGGATCGAATATAAGATCGATAAGGAAGTAAACCCTGTTAAGCTGAGACCCGTGCCATACGAGTTCAAGCTTTACTTCGATGTGTAAATAACAACGCCTCGCGGCGTATCAAAAATCAAAAGGCGGCGGCTCCGAAAAGGGCAGCCGCCTTTTTTTATACCTCAGGCGATAACCCCCCCCCACTAGCATAATTCGAGCATGCAATTTGAAGGGAGCGCGGATCGTTTCCGAAGGGGTCGTCTTCTAATAAGGAGTATATGCCTGGAGATTACGAGTGATAGTCCGGCCGGAGAGGATTAAGGCCCGCTTTAAAG
>JAHKKQ010000226.1 GCA_020027805.1 Candidatus Dadabacteria bacterium | reverse complement strand
CGCGCTTACAAAGAACCCCGCCCTAGCAGCCTTCTCGTGGGAAGTCCGGGCAAAAGAAGCCGGGGCAATTCAGGCGGGGCTCCTTCCAAACCCCGAAATAGAAGCGTTCCTCGAGGAATTCGGGGGGGCGGGCTCGGTCGAGGGATTCAAGGGGGCGGAGACTACCATACTGCTCGGCCAGCTCATACCGTTAGGCGGCAAGATTTCCAAGAGGAAGCGTCTCGCCGCCCTCGACGCGAGCCTTGCCGAATGGGATTACGAAGCCGCGAAACTCGATGTATTCACGGATACATCCAAGGCTTTTACAGACATGCTCGTAGCGCAAAGACAACTGAAGCTTACGAAAGAGCTGGCTGCTCTCGCAGAGCGCGTATACGACACGGTGGCCGAGCAGGCTTCCGCGGGAGAGATTTCCCCCATAAAGGAGAAGCGGGCTAAGGTCGCGTTTTCCCAGATGAAGATCAGGCTAGAGCGCGCACGGAGGGAGCTCGAAGCGGCAAGAAAACAGCTCGCCCTGCAATGGGGAAGCAGCCGGCCTTTATTCGATAGAGCCGAGGGCGACCTCGACCAGGTTCTTCCCATTCCCGAATACAACAGTGTCGCAGAGTTTATTTCACAAAACCCCGATATTGCACGATGGGTCACTGAAATGGAACAGCGAGAAGCGGCGCTAAAGCTCGAAAAGGCAAGGGCCATACCCGACCCCGTCGTCAGCGGCGGATTCAGACACATAAGCGAAAAAGACGATAATGCCTTCGTCGTTGGGCTGTCGATACCCATCCCAATATTCGACTGGAACCAGGGAAGCATACTTGAGGCGCGCCGCAGAGTCTCGAAAAGCGAGGAGGAAAAAAGGAGCGCAGAGGCCGCAGTCAACGTCTCCCTCGCCGCAGCGTATAACGACCTGACAACAGCTTACGAAGAAGCGCAGATACTGAAGAACGAAGTACTCCGGGATGCTGAGAGAGCATACGAATCAATCTTCGAGGGGTACAGGGAAGGGAAGTTTGCACTCCTCGATGTGCTCGACGCTCAGAGAACGGTTTTCGATGCCGATTTCCAGTATGTACAGGCGCTGAGAGCGTATCATTTCTCGCTCGCCGATGTCGAGAGGCTTACGGGCACTCCGGTAGAGGAGATACAAAAATCCGATTCCAAGCCCGGCGGCGACGGAACTCCGGATCAAAGCGGCTATAAAAAACGGGAGAAATGAAATGAGACAGAAAATAATCTTATGCACAGTCATTATCGCCGCATTCTCGGTTATCCAAGTCCTGTCCGGATGCGGGCCGGGGCGGCCTGAAAAAACCAAGGAGGGCGATGCCGCTCATGACAATCACGCCGATGAGCAGGCGGACGGGCATTCGGAAGACGAGGGGCATATAAGGCTCTCGCCGGATGCGCTCAAGACACTGAATATCAAGACCGCCCCTGTCGAGCTCCGGGCGCTCGGAGGCGGTATCAAAACCACGGCCGTAATAGAGACCGACGGAACAAGGATAGCGCACGTGAGCCCGCGTATAACTGGCAGGGCGATAAATATCAAAGGCCTTCTCGGGGACCGCGTCACGAAAGGACAGGTTCTTGCCGAGCTCGACAGCATTGAGCTAGGTCGGGCCAAGGCGGATTATCTAAAAGCCAGGGCGGGCCTTCAGGTTGCGGAAGCCAATTACCGAAGGGAAGACCGTTTGTATAAAAAGCAGATCTCGTCCGAAAAGGAATATCTCGACGCAAGGGGCGAATTTCTACGTTCCGAAGCGGAATTCAATACGGCTCGCGAGACGCTCAGGCTCCTCGGGCTCGGGGACGAGGAAATCAAAAACCTGAGATGGGAAGGAAAGGGACATCCCCCGTCTCATTTCCCACTGGTTGCCCCATTCGACAGTACCGTAATAGAGCAGCACATAGTTCTGGGCGAGCTTATAAAACCGGAGGACAGGCCTTACACCGTAGCCGACCTCACTCACCTCTGGATACAGCTCGACGTATACGAAAAAGATCTGGGGTGGGTGAATACGGGAAAAGAGGTGGATATTAAAGTGGACTCTTACCCCGAAGAACAGTTCAAGGGGAAGGTCACATACGTGAGCGATATTCTGGACGAGTCCACGCGCACGGCTAAAGCGAGGGTGGAGATGCTCAACGCCGATATGAAATTGAAACCGGGCATGTTCGCTACCGCAATAATCTCTACCCCCTCTACAGGAACGAAAGAGGTCCTTTCAATACCCATCTCGGCCGTTCAGCAAATACGAGGCAGACCCTCCGTATTTATAGCTGAGGATCAAAACGGTTTTGAATTGAGGGAACTCTCTCTCGGTACTGAATCAGGCGAATTTATTGAAGTTTTAGACGGTCTTGAGCCGGGCGAGAAAGTGGTTACGTCGGGGGGATTTTACCTCAAATCTCTTCTTCTAAAGGAAGAATTGGGCGAAGGGCACGGTCACTAATTCATAGGAGTGTTTTCATATGCTGAACCGTATTCTTGAATTTTCCTTGAGCAACAGGTTTCTGATAATAGTTTTTGCTCTTTTGGTTATAGGAATCGGCGTTCGAGCGATGTTTCAACTTCCCATCGACGCAGTGCCGGACGTGACACCGAATCAGGTGCAGATACTGACCAACGCGCCGGGACTGGGGCCGGTCGAAGTGGAGCAGTTCATAACGTTCCCTGTGGAGACGGCGATGTCCGGGCTACCGGGTATCGAGAGCATACGGTCTGTTTCAAAGTTCGGGCTATCCGCCGTTACAGTCTATTTCAAGGAAGACGTCGATATATACTTCGCCCGCAGCCTAATTCTCGAACGCCTGTCAGAGGCGCGTGAGATGATCCCCGAAGGATTCGGCACGCCTGAGATGGGGCCGAT